>JBIKYB010000339.1:0-5402 GCA_044355475.1 Prosthecobacter sp. | reverse complement strand
GGCCCTTGCTGAGAGTGGCGTGTCCCCTGCGGACGGCGCTTTCCAGGGCAAGACCTTCACCTCCGGCCCGATCGACGACGATGAAGCAGCCAAAGTGGCTAGCTACCTGACGTACGACTCCAGCAACAAGCAGGTTAAGTACAATCCTGGTTCATAATCGCCCTGATTCCTCGTCACCCGGCACTGTGATTTGATCAACAGCATCGGACGACTCTCGTCCGCCGGGGAGGTGACTCCCCGGCGGATTTTTTGCAAAGGACAACAACGCGGCCAGCAGACATGAAAGCGATTCAACTCACCAGAAAACAGCAAGGATTCAGTTTTGTGGAGGCGATTTTCACGATTGCCATCATCGGCATCATGTCGTCTCTGGTGGTTGCTGCGATTTCCAACGCTGCGCGTGACGCACACCGCGTCATGGCACGCCAACAGCAGGCGGCGGTGAACAGCGCCCTCACCGCCTGGGTGATGGCGCAGACCCGCGTCGGCAGCACGGCACAGGTGAGAAGCATGGAGAGCGTACGCACCACTTACAACGCGCTCCCGACCACCTCGGCCCGTTTCAACCTCTTGGTGCCGAATCCTGCTTCCCCTGACCCAAGTGTGAGGGCCGGATTTTTGGATCAAACCACGGCGGATCACTTTTTGGATTACACGACCGGCACAGATCGGCTGAAAACCGCCGCCATGGACAATGCCAAGCAGTACCTGAGCATGCCGACTTGGCAGAGCGGTGATTTTCCACGCGTCGAACTGGTCAATGAATGAGTCTGCCATGAAACATTTTCTTCAAAACTCGCGCATTCGCCTCGCTGGCTTCTCCTTGGTGGAGATGATGGCCTGTGTTTCCATCATCGGCATCATCGCCTTCATGGCGATTCCCTCAGTCACTCGCATGCGGAGTGACAGTGAGCGCAATCTGGCAATCGCCCGTGCTGAGGCACTCAATTTGGCGCAGGCGAGCCTGATTCAGGTGCGTGGGCGCACCCAGGCGGCACTGGACTGGTCTGGCGCGGCCTCCGCCGAGGCGAAGTACACGTTGTTGCGGCCCTACCTGAGCTTTTCGGAGACAACGCTGGCTGCCTTTTTGCCATCCGGCTACAGCGTCGTTTTTCCGCCGTCCATCACCACGATGACGAAGGCCGCGCTGAGCGGACCATCTGGAACCATTTACTACTAGCCCGTGCCCCCGGCATGACACTCCCCCCCCGCCAAAACGAAGGCCAATGTGCCGCCGCCGCGCCTTTGCGCCGCTGTGGTTCGTGGGGATATTCGGTCACGGAGCTGGTGATTGTGATTTCCATCATTGGCACGCTGGCAGGCATCACGGTGGGTGGCATGAATCATTTCCTTGGCGGGGCGAAGGACGCGCTGGCGGCTGAGCGGCAGGAGATGCTGAATCAGTCGCTGCATCGGTTTGCCCAGCAGAACTATGAGATGCTGTTCAATCCCATGAACAGCTCCGGCGCGGATGAGATGGTGATCCTGCGCACGCTGCAATACCGCGATCCTGACATCGACCGGGCCAAGTTTGGCTCCCCCTACATCGACCCGAGCTACAATCCGGTGATCAGCAGCTCCGAGGATGAGTACCGCCTGCGCTGGACTGGGAAAAATTACACCCTGCTCAAGCCCGGTGCCGCAGGCACAGGGCTGCTGATGAATTTTGAAGGCACGGATTTCACCGAGGCCTTTGAGTTCCCGCCGAATTTTCAAATGGCGGGGCGCTGAGCCAGACCGCACTCCCCCCAAGCCGCTCTCACATGCCTGCCACTCTCCAAATCCCGGCCTCTCACACACCCAAATCCTTTGGTGCTGCGAGTAATCCGCCAAACGCGACAATTGAGGCCCGGCACGCGGCGATCCTTTCCATCGAGGGCTTGGCGCTTCAATACACCATGCTGCCGGTGACGCTGCTGCGTGAGAGCTGCTCCCCCGACGCGGAGCGGCTCATCCGCAAGCTGGGACGCGTGCCCTATGTGGCTGATCCCTGGCTGCCGGTGACGAACATCGGGCCGCTGCTGGTCATGGCGCATCACAACCCGAAGGCTGGGGATTTATGGGGGGTGCCACCGTTTTTGACCATCCGCGTGATCGTCACGCCGGAGCAGTATCAAAACACGCGCAAAGATCTCGTGCAGCGCTTCGGCCAGATGCCGATCTCGCAGTCGAACAACATGGAGCAGCTCCAGCCGCCAGTGTTTGCCGACCTGGGCCTGGAGGGCACGTTCAACTGGCTGCTGGAAAACTACCCCTACGAGCCCCCGGAAATCACCAAGCTCAAAGGCTTCTACGAGGCCCAGAAAGGTAAAACAGACACGCTTGGGATCACGCATTTCAACGTGGTCCAGCGCAACATGGGCGTGGCCTTGCAGCATCTCGTCAGCGGGGGGCGGACCTTTGTTTACAGCGCCACCGAGGCCCAGCGGCAGACCTTTTTTCCCATCCCGCTGCTAGAGCGCCACAGTGTTTATCCTCTGTACATCGGCAAGCACGTCGTCTTCCTGCTGAGCGAGAGTAGCGACTGCTATGCCTTTGAGGACGAATGGCTCTCCATGGGCAATCCGCCGGTGAAAATCGTGCCGGTCATGGCCGACCTGGCCGGTATTCGCGAGGCGATCAACCGTGCCGGTGCCACCTTTGACCCAGGCGCAGTGGCTTCCATCGACGGCGCGACGCTTACCGTGGCCGATGATGCCACGGTGGTGGAAATTTCACCGGAGGACATGGCGCGGATCAATCCGCAGAACCCCAATCACGAGCCGGAGCAGTTGGTGCAGTGGGCGCTGTTCACCGCCATCCGCTGCCGGGCGTCTGACCTTCATTTGGAGAAGTTTTACAGCTTCACCCGCTTCCGTGCCCGCATGGACGGCACCATGAAGACGATCATGACGGCGCCGGAGAGCCAGTTGAACCGCTTTGTGGCTCTGCTGAAAAATTACGCTGGCATGAATCAGAGCCGCGCGGAATGCCAGGACGGCCGCATGGCGCTTTCCGTCGGACGCCGTCGCGTGGATGTGCGTGTCGCCGCCATTCCCACGCGGCGTGAGTTCCAGAAGGTCATCATGCGTTTCCTGGACAAGCAGGACGGCGTGAAGCGCCTCTCGGACTTCAATCTCTCGCAGCGACAGATCGAAATTCTCACGCGCACCATGCAGCGGGATCAGGGGCTGGTGCTCGTCACCGGACCCACCGGTTCCGGTAAAACGACCACGCTCTACGCGCTGCTCAACAGCGTGAACGACGAGGGCGTGAACATCCAGACCATCGAAGACCCCATCGAATACGAAATCGAGGGCATCAACCAGACACAGACGAACAATGCCCGTGGCCTCGATTTTGCCAACGGCCTGCGCGCCCTGCTCCGTGCTGACCCGGACATCATCCTCATCGGTGAATCACGCGATGCGGAAACCGCCATGGCGGCGGTGAACGCCTCGCTCACGGGTCACTTGGTGCTCACCACGCTCCACGCGAACGACTCGCTGCGCGCTGTGTCACGTTTGCTGTCCATGGGCGTGGAAAAATACCTGCTGGCGGACTCTCTGGCCCTTAGCCAGGCACAACGTCTGGCCCGCCGCCTCTGTGCCTACTGCAAGCAGCCCATGCAGGTGCCCCAGGACGTGCAGGAGCTGATGGCGCGGCAAGCCGTCATCACCCAGCCAATCACCACGCCGATCTACACCGCTCGTGGTTGTGACGAGTGCCACGGCACCGGATACGCCGGGCGCGTGGCCCTCATGGAGCTGTGTGAGGTGAACAACGAACTGCGAGATCTCGTGGAGGAAGGCGCACCGCTCAGCGCCATGCGCGCCGCTGCTTTCAAGAACGGCTTCCGCTCTCTTTATCAAGAAGGCCTGCAACAGGTCATCGGCGGCCATACCTCGCTCGATGAGATCAAGTGCCTCAGCTACACCGCAATGTGATGTCCCTTTTCAGCCCAACCTACTCAACCACCGCGACTGCCATGTCTCAGACCTCCCAGCTACTTCCTCGTGAGTTCGCCACACGCGCGACGGTTCGCGTGCTGATCGTTGATGACGAACCGCATGTCCTTGCCGTGGGCAAGGCCGTGCTTGAGGCGCATTGTTTTGAAACCCTCGCCGCCCGCACGGGCGAGGAGGCAGTGGCGCTCGTTCGTCATGGTCTTGAGACCGGAGAGAGCGTCACGGTGGCGATTTTGGACCTGACCATGCCAGGCGGTGCCTCTGGCTTTGAAGTGCTGGAGTGGCTGCGCGCCTGTGACCCTGCGCTGCCTGTCATCGCCTGCAGCGGCTATTTTCAGGAGGATGTGCGGGAGCTGTGCCAGGCCATCGGTTTTGTGGATGTGCTGCACAAGCCCTTCAATCTTGAGACACTCGGTGTTTCCGTGCGCCGGGCCATGGCGCAGGGGAACGAGGCGGCTGCGTATGGAACCTCATACTCCGTTGAAGCCGCGTCATGAGGCTCAACTTCCAGATTGCCAACCGCTTCACGGTCATGGGCATGTTTGCCGTGCTCGTCGGCGCTGGAGCCACGGCGTCCGGCTTCGTCTGGCAGGAATTCATCACGCTGCGGTTCGTGCAGAACTCGTACCTCGGTGCTGTCGCCCTTGCGGGGCAGATGGAGCTTAACCGGCAGGCGCTTTCAGACGGCGAGCTCACCGGCGTGGCTCCGTTGAACTGGGAAAACGAGACCCGCATGCGCATGCGGCTCCAGACGGTGGAAATTCCACCCGCGCTGCAAAATCTCGGCCTTGAGGTCGAAGTGGTGGCCCCGCGTCAAACGGGAGGCGTTGGTGCCCCGGTCGTCAAATCCCCGCCGATTTCCATTTTGCCCATCTGTCCGAAATGCATGGCTCAGGAGCCTGATGCATCTCACATGGACAGACTCATCTACCGCGTCATGGCCGGCACCAGCCTGGTTATTGACGACACCAGTGACAATCGCGACCTGGAGGTCAATGGCGGCGATCATTGGCTCATCAGTGCCACGCCGCTCTATGGGCGTGAGGGGCGTGTCGCTGGGGCGTTCATCGCCCGTCAGCCGTTGGTCCAGTTGCGTCATTTGATGAACAACCAGCGCCTCGTGGTGCCGGTCTTCGGAGCTTGCGCTGGCCTCGCCTTCGCTGTTCTCGGCTTTTACTTCATCGGGCGCGGCATCACCGTCAAAACCAGTGCCCTGGTGAATGCCTTCCGCGCCATGCGCGCTGGAAATTTGAACGTCCGCGTCCCCGCCAGCGGTGGTGATGATCTCGACCTCGTGCAGGCGGAGTTCAACACCATGATCGAGCACTTCCGAGACGAGGATCATCGCAAACACGCCTTGCTCATCGAGTACGAGGGTGCCAAGCGCCAAGCTGAGGTAGCCACTGCGGCCAAGGGCAACTTCCTTGCCAATATGAGCCATGAGATCCGCACGCC
>JBIKYB010000086.1:0-17516 GCA_044355475.1 Prosthecobacter sp. | reverse complement strand
CCCAGAGGAGCTTCTTGCCGGTCTGCTTCTGCGCTTTTTCGAGTTCGTCAGCGACGGCGTCGAAAGCGGCGTTGCTTTCGGCCAGCGTGTCGAGTTCAGGGGCGACATCGCGATCGTGCCAGCAGTAGTAATCCACGCCGAGCTTGTCCATGAACTCGAAGCAGGCCCACACGCGGCGCTGCGCGTTGGCGACGGAATTGCTGCCGTCATCCCATGGACGCTGGGCGGTGCCGCCGCCGAAAGGATCGGAGAGCGAGTTGCGCATGGCATGCCAGTAGGCGACGCCGAAGCGCAGATGATCGCGCATCTTTTTGCCGCCCACGAGTTCGTCGGCGTTGTAGTGCTTGAAGGCGAGCGGATTGCGGCTCTTCGGTCCTTCGAATTGAATTTTCTGAATGTCTGGGAAGGCTTCGTTCATGGTAGGGCGTGCAAGGGAGACGGAACCGGGCGGCGTGCAACTGGTTCGTCAGGTCTGATTGGACAGGTTTTGGGCGGAATTGGACGGCCGCTGGGGCGGAATGACGAATGAACTTCGAATGCCCCAAGTCATCTGGCCTTCGTCATTCGCCATTCTGGTTTCGTCATTGGAGCGACTTGCGACTCGTCTCCTCCGCCAGCCACACCGAGATCAGCGTGATCACCGCCATGAAAATCAGATACAGCGCCACAGACCATGGCCTGCCGCCGCTTTGATCCAGCAACGCGGTGGCGATGAGCGGTGCTAGCCCACCCGCCAGCGGTGAGGCGAGCTGATAACCGAGTGAGGCACCGCTGTAACGCACGCGGGTGCCGAACAACTCCGAAAAGAACGCCGCTTGCGGGCCATACATCGCCGCATGGCCGATGAGACCAATCACGACCGCCAACACGACAAGCACGGTTTGACGTGATTCGATCATCCAGAAGAAGGGAAACGCGAACAGCATCAAAAAGAACGCGCCGCCGAGATACACCGGCCGCCGACCGACGTGATCCGAGAGTGCTCCAAAGCATGGGATGACGATCAATTGCACCGCAGAGCCGATCAGCACCGCATTGAGCAGCGTGGCCTTCGGCATGCCGAGTTGCTGCGAGCCGTAGCTGAGCACGAGCACGGTAAAGATGTAGAAGAACGCGTTCTCCGCAAAGCGTGCGCCCATGGCGAGCAGCACGTTGCGCGGATGATCACGCAGCACGGCCAGGATCGGCACTTTAGGGCCTGCATCCTTCATTTTGGCCTGCGTGAAGACCGGACTCTCGATGATCTTCAGCCGAATGAACATGCCGACACCGAGCAGCAGCACGCCGAGCAGAAACGGCACGCGCCAGCCCCAGGAGAGGAAGGCTTTTTCATCCATCGACGAGGCGAGCATGAAGACCGCGTTTGCCAGCAGCAGTCCCACCGGCACACCGGCCTGCACCCAGCTCGCGTAGAAGCCACGACGGCCCTGAGCGCCATGCTCCACGGCCATCAGCACCGCACCGCCCCATTCGCCGCCGACACCAAAACCCTGAACAAAACGCAGCAGCACGAGCAGGATCGGAGCCCACACACCGATCTGCGAATAGGTCGGCAGCAGGCCAATCAAGACCGTCGCCACGCCCATGAGCATAAGCGTCGTCACCAGCATCGACTTGCGGCCGATTTTGTCGCCGAAATGCCCGAACACGATGCCACCGACCGGTCGCGCGAAGAATCCGACCGCGTAAGTGGCGAAGGCCGCCATGGTGCCGGCCAACGGGTCGAAGTTCGGGAAGAACAGTTTGTTAAACACCAGCGCCGATGCCGTGCCGTAGAGGAAAAAGTCGTACCACTCGATGGTGGTGCCGATGAAACTCGCGATGACGACGCGGCGGGTGCTGCTGGGATCAGACATGGGCGGCTACTTCGTGATGGCGGCCTTCTTTGCCTTCGGCGCGAAGATTTTACGATCCCAGTTCTTCGCGATCTGTTCCGGCGAGGCTTCGGAAGAAACACCACCCTCGGGCACATCGAGTTTGGCGCTCCAAAGAATACCATTGAGCATGAAGCGGCGTTGATTGGCCTCGGCCCAGTTCGCGTGCAGGTCGCAACCGGTGAAGCCGAAGCTGCGACCGCCATCGGGGCGCTCATAGCTCCACGCCACGGTTTCGGCGCGGCCTGCATTTGCTTTGGCGGCATCGTTTTTACGGCTGCTGTCGGGCATGGCGCATTGCAGCAGATGTGTGACGCCTTTTTCAGCGAAGTGGAGGTTGTAAAGCCAGCCGTCTTTGAGGAGTGGGAAGGGCTTCACGCCGTTGTTGATGGGATGTGTCGGAATGCTGGTGAAATCGACATCCCAATGGCCGCGGCAGCCGATGTCGCTCTGAAATGCGGCACCAAACATTGCCTTGAAGTCAGTTGCACGGTCGGGCTTGCAGTCCACGCCTTGATGCAGAATGACGAAGCCCGTGCCTGCCTGCGTGAGCGCCTGCATTTTCGCCCATCGTGCGGGTTCGAGGAAAGAATGCTTGTCGCCGCCGTCCATGAACAGTAACACGCTGCGTGCCCCATCGAGCACGGCTTCGTTTTTTGGCCAGCCTTCCGCCACCATCACCGGCGCGACACCGGGCACGGCCTTCAGCCAGTCCATGAGCAGCGCACAACCGGCGAAGTACTCATGCTGTCCTGGCTTGTTACTCGGCGTCCCGGCGATGAGCACGATCTTCGCAGCCTTGGCATCGACGGGCACTTGTTCCAGCGGCACCTGCTGCTGCTCGGCGGTGAACTCAGCATGGAGGGAAGCGGTGAACAGGAAAAAGAGGATGAGACGGTGCATGTTTGGCAGGCTGACGGGTTGGAAAGCGCAACACAAGACGAAAAGCCGCAGGGCGCTCTTGCAGGCAGTGCGCTCCCAACACGCCTGATGTCGCATGCGCGGAGGGCGCGTTTGAATCGCAGATGTTCGTCATGGATTTGCGTGGTAGCCCAAGATGCAGAGCAGCCACCAGAACAGCCCTGCCCAGAAATTTGGCAAAAACAAAGAGTCCGAATCAGCCACTGAGCAGGGTCAGGAAAACGCCGCTGCATCCGCGACGAAGGCGTCCACATCCGCCTCCGTGGTGTGCCATGAGCACATCAGTCGGCTGCCGCCGCCGATGAAGCTGTAAAACACCCAGCCACGCTCCTTGAGGCCGGCTTTCATTTTTTCCGGCAGTTTCGCGAAGACGGCGTTCGCATCGACCGGGTACAAGATCTGCACGCCGGGCAGGTGGCCGAGGGCGTCGGAAAGTCGGCGAGCGAGCGCGTTGGCGCTGCTGGCGTGTTTTTTCCAGGTGTCATTCGTCAGCATACGCAGCCACTGCGCGGAAATGAAGCGCATCTTGGAGCAAAGCTGCCCGGCCTGTTTGCAGCGATACTGAAAATCCTGTGACAGCTCCTTGTTAAAGAACACCACAGCCTCGGTGACGGCCATGCCGAGCTTCGTGCCGCCACAGCACAACACATCGACCCCGGCGCGCCAGGTGATGTCCGCCGGAGCGGTGTTCAAACCGGCCAGCGCGTTGAAAAAACGTGCTCCGTCCATGTGGATCGACAAGCCATGCTGTTTGGCAATCGCACCGAGTCCAGCGATCTCACCAGGGCGATAAACGGTGCCCAGCTCGGTGCTCTGGCTGATGCTCAAAGCACGCGGCTTGGGGAAATGCAGGTCATTGCGGCTGGTGGCGATGCGTTCCACGTCCGCAGGGTCCAGTTTACCCAGAGGACTGCGGGCGAGCAGAATTTTCGAGCCGTGGCTGAAAAACTCCGGCGCACCGCATTCATCCGTCTCCACATGCGCCTCATGCGCGGTGATGATGCTGTTGTAGCTGCGGCACAACGTGGCAAGCGCGAGCGAATTGGCCGCCGTGCCGTTGAAGACGAAGTACACATCGCAATCGGTCTCAAAGAATCGCCGGAAAGTCTCGCAGGCTTCCGCCGTGATCGAATCGGCTCCGTAGCTCGGCTGATAACCTTGGTTTGCCTCTTCGAGTGCCTGCCAGGCCTCGGGGCAGACGCCGGAGGTGTTGTCGGAGGCAAAGTGGTATTTGAGTTCGGAGCTCATGGCTTGGATTTCCGTTGGCCGTGCCACACGAGCACGATTCCCGCCGCCAGCAGCAGCAGATCACGCAGAATGAGGTCGCGGTAATTCGAAGACGCGTCGGAGTGGCCGAAACAACCGCAGCGGATGTCGATCCCACGCCACCAGGAGATACCGATGGCCACGAGAAAGACCAGCAGCGAGGCATTCAGAATCATGAGGCCGCCGGGGCGCATGAAACCGCTCATCACGGCCAGTCCGGCGAATATTTCCAGCCAAGGCAGCCCCATCGCCACCCATGCGGCCCAGGGATCGCCCAGCAGGTCAAAGCTGCGCACGTCATCAAGGAAGGAAATCGGATCGGCGGCCTTCAACAAGCCTGAATACACAAACACGCCGCCGAAGAAGAAGTGAAGAAGGAGTCGAAGCATGAGGGGGCAAAACTTACGGCACCAGTTCCGTCATCGGCAACAGCCAGATGACGAGCTTTTTGTCCTCATAACCTTCACCGGCCTGCGGCATGTCGCGCACGTCCACCGGACGCCCGAGCAACATGCCAAGCTGCGTGGCGAATCCGGCCCTGGGCGATTCGCCGCCGCCGCCAAAGCTGAGCTGCGGATCGTCGAAGACACGCAGCAAACCGCCGCCATGCAGGACAATGGGGGATTTCGCACTCGGTTCGATGCCCTGGATGGAAATCAAGTCCGCGCCTTCATCTCCCAGCAGCCGGGCCGCGTTGAGAGGATCGAGTCGGCGGCTCAGATCGCCAGAATCCGCCTGCTCCAGGATGGTGGCGTTGATGATCGGCGTCTCAGTGCTGGCGAGGCGCGGGAATTTTTCACGCACCTGCTTGTTCACTGCCAGCGCGACGGCTTTCATCGCCTCCGGGGTCCAGTGGCTGTCCTGCGCGAAGAACACCTGCTGCCGGTCGCGGAATTCCCACAGCGCGTCGGTCATGTCCATCACGTCAATGCCTGCCGCTTTCAGTTCCGAGACTGTGGCGGTCTCCTCTTTCAGCCGCACCGGGCCCATGTAGCGCCCATCGCGGATCTGCTCGGGGTAAAGCGCCGCGCGTCCGGGGATCAGCACCACGAGCAGAATTGTCTCCTGTGCTTTCAGCCGCGAGGCCAGCGCGGTCAAACGGGCCAGGGTCTCGTTATTTTCACGTTTCGCATGCACGAGGCGGTTGATCTCGGCGTGGGGGAAGAGCCAGCCCTCGCGTGCGAGATACACGTCGCGATTGCCCTCATGCAGCCCATGCGTCAGCACCCACTGCATGCCGCTGCGCACACAAGCGGCGGCCAGATTGGTCTGGGTGGGCGTGAACCATGCGACGATCTGAAACACTAGCGGCACCACGAGCGCGATCACAAAAACGCGCACGATTTTCAGCGCCTCCTGGGGGCTGAATTCCGGCTCCAGCGGCACCGCAGTCCGCTTGGCGGGATCAATTTTGGGCAGGGCGGGCTTCATCACGCAGGAGAGGAATGAGTCCACAGCATCGCCATGGCGAGAAAGAACACCCCGAGGCAGATCGCCCCCTTCCAGAAGGCGGGGGTGCGCAAAAAGTCACGCGAGTAAGGCATGCCAAGAAAACAGGCCAGCGCGGCGACCATCGTGATGGTGTGATAATCACTCCACACGCGCACTTCCTGGAACACCGTGGCAATCGTTTTGGCCGGCGGCGTGAACAGCGCCCGCAGATGCAGCCAGGCATCGCCCAAAGAGGCCGCGTCCACCGCCAGGCTCAAGACCGTGAGAAGAAGCAACAAAGGAAGCAGCCGGAAAAATTTGCCATGCGTGAACCGACGCAGATCGAGTATCGACTGTGCTTGATCAGCGACCTTGAAGCCCATCATGCCGCCGAGACCGGTGATCAAATCTCCCGCGCTCGTGAAAGCGAAGTGCAAGCTCAGCAGTCGCGCCAGGAATCCCATCCATGCCACGCCTGTGCTCAGGCTGTCCGTGCCACCATGCATCACCATGCTGGAGAGATGCCACAGCGGATCAACCAGCAGCACCCATTTGCCAAAGCCCAGGCAGAAGCGCATCACGCCCTGCGCCACGTCCAGCGTGGGCGGTCGCGGCTTCAGCGCCATGCGCGCCGCCAGCGCGAGCGGCAGCAGCACAAACAGCAGATGGTGGGTGGTCAGAAACACGGCGTATGCAGATGGCGACGGCAACACGGCAGTCAATGGCGGAATATTGGGGGCCGAGAGGCAGGCTTGAAATCTCTGTGAGCGTTTGCTAAGCTCGTTTCCATGAGACTGTACGAAGAAATCGCCAACTTCATTGCCAAGACGGCCGCACCGGAAAAGTTGGCGGCATTTCGTCCTTCCAAAATCGCTTCACGAAGAGTCGAACGACTCGTGGAAAAGCGAAAGGACGGTCGGATCACGCAGGCAGAGGAGGCCGAGCTCGAACACTGCCTGAAAATCGAGCACATGATGCGGATGGCCAAGGCGCGCGCTCGTCAAAGGCTCGTCTCAGCATGAAAGACGCCGTGTCAGCAGCCTTGCGTGAGCGGGTGAGGAGCCGCGCTTATGGCGTGTGTGAATACTGCCTGATCCACCAACGGCAGGCTTGGTATGCGTATCATGTGGATCACATCATCAGCCGCAAACATGGCGGGCGCACCAACTTTGAAAACCTTGCCCTGGCATGCAGCATCTGCAACAACGCCAAAGGGTCCGATCTCGGCTCTTTGACCCGACGTGAGAGTGTGCTCATCCGATTTTACCATCCCCGCCGCGACCGGTGGGCGGAGCACTTTCTTCTAAATGAAAACGCGGTCATTACCCCTCTAACCGATGTGGGCGAGGTGACATGCCGGATCTTTGGATTCAATGACCGCGAACGCCTGCTGGAGCGGCGCGCCCTGCTCTCCGTCGGGGAGTTTCCCAGCATCGAAGCCCTGGCTTTGATGCGTGAGTGAATCCGGCATTTCATAACGTTTCTCCGACATGTACGATCTCGATCCCAGCCTCCCAGAGCACCTCGTCCGCCGCGACTTCATCAAAAAGCTCGCCGCCGCCTCCACCGCTGCGTGGATGACCGGCGCGCCAAAGGCGATCTGGGCCAAGTCGGGTGACAAAGTCACGCATCCGCCTGCGAAAGCCGATGCATGCATCCTTTTATGGATGGCGGGCGGCATGGCGGCACCGGACACCTTTGATCCGAAGAGCTACCTGCCGTTCGAGAAGGGGCTCGAAGTGAAGCGGATGCTCAGCACCTTCCCGGCGATCAACACGAGCGTGGATGGCATCAAAATCTGCCAGGGTCTCGAAAACATCGCGCAGGTGATGGATCGCGGCACGCTGATCCGTAGCGCGGTGCAGCCGGATCTCGGCAGCATCTTACACTCGCGGCATCAGTATCACTGGCACACGGGTTATGTCCCTCCGCAGACAGTGGCGTGTCCGCACATCGGCTCGTGGATGGCCAAGGTGCTCGGCCCGCGCAACTCCGTGATGCCCGCATTCATCAACATCGGCCAGCGGCTGGAAGGCGTGGGCGAAAGCGAGGAGTTGAAAGCATTTACCACTGCCGGGTTCTTCGGCAGCGAGTTCGGGCCGATGAACCTGCCGTTTCCTGAGGAAGCCGCACAATCCGTGAAGCCGCCGAAGGGCATGGACGCGAATCGTTTCGCGAATCGCGACCGTCTTTTCCGCAAACTGGTCGATCAAAGCCCGCAGCGCGAGTTCATGAGCGATTACCAGCAGGAATCCATGCTGCGCAGCATGGACAACGCCTATCGCCTGCTCAGCGCGAAGGAGCGCGAGGCCTTCGACATCACCCTGGAGCCGAAGGAGAGCTACGCGAAATATGACACCGGCCGTTTTGGCCGCGGCTGCTTGCTCGCGCGTCGTTTGGTCGAGGCGGGCACACGATTCGTCGAGGTGACGACCGAGTATGTGCCCTTCTTCCAGTGGGACACGCACAAGGACGGCCACACCACCGTGGCCGCCATGCACAAAGAAATCGACCTTCCCATCTCGCAGCTCGTGCGTGACCTGGAGGCCAAGGGCCTGCTGGATCGCACGCTCATCGTCATCGCCAGCGAGTTCAGTCGCGACGCTCTCATGGAGGGCAAACCCGGCTCCACCGCGAACGACCAGACGACCTTCAAGGTCGATACGCTCAGCGAGATGAAGCACTACGGCCTGCACCGCCACTTCACCGGCGGCACCAGCGTCATGACCTTCGGCGGCGGCGTGAAGAAAGGCTTCATTTATGGCGAGACAGCGGACGAACGCCCGCTCATTGCCACCAAGAACCCCGTCAGCGTCATGGACCTTCACGCCACGATCATGACCGCCATGGGCATCAGCCCAAAAACCGAATTCGAGATCGAAGGCCGGCCGTTTTACGTCACCGAGGACGGGAAAGGCAAGGCGGTGACAGAAATCTTCTCGTGAGATGCTCGAATCGTAGGCCGGATGTGTTGGGCGGAAACCAACATCGTTGTTCCCCTCGCATTCTTCGCCCAACTATCCGACTCTTGGCGCTCTCGTATGCTCCCCGGCCTGCGCACGTTCTCCAAACCCAGCCGGATAGTTCGGCGAACAAGACACTCGTGTTGGCGAGGCTCAACGCGCCGAACACATCCGGCCTACGACAGAAATCTTCGCGTAAACGATTGTCAGCGGCGGTTCGCCCCGTTTAGGCTGGCTCATGAACGCGCACCGCCTTCTCCGCATCGGGGTCACGACTTTTGTCCTGGCCGTTTCTTCCCTAACTCTTGCTGCTGACGGCGACGCCGAATGGCAGAAGGTCAATGACAGCATTGAGAGCATCAAAAATCCGAAGGAGAAACCGCAGTCACGCGAGCAGGCCATCGAGCTGCTCAAAACCGGCCTCGTCAGTTTCGACGCGGCTTACGCGGCGGCCATGAAAGCGGCCCCGGCCAATGCCGCTCGTTACGACGCGGCCTTGTTTGAAGCGATGGTGGGTCGTGCGCGTGAGATGGCCGGCGTTCCAGCGCCCGCCAAGGCCGCCATCAGCCTCGACGACATCCTCAAGGCCGAGGACGCCAAGCCCGAGACCAAATCACAGGCCAGCCTGATCAATGTCATGGAAGCCGCCGAGGCTGCGGAAGGCCCCGAGGGCGACACCGCCGTGTGGATCGCCAAGGCGGAGAAGCATTTGAAGGATTTCCCGGCTGAGAAGATGAACCGCATGGTCGAAGGCAAGGTGAAGAGCCTCAAGGCCGCCGCCGAGATCAAGACCAAGCCGCTGGAGATGAAATTCACAGCCGTGGACGGGCGTGAGGTCGATTTGGCGAAACTTCAGGGCAAAGTCGTGCTCATCGACTTCTGGGCCACCTGGTGCGGTCCATGCGTGGCTGAGCTGCCCAATGTCATCAAGGCTTACAAAGAGCTGCATCCGAAGGGTTTCGAGATCGTCGGCATCTCTCTCGATTCCGACAAGGCGGAGTTGGAAGCCTTCGTGAAGGACAAGGGCATGGAATGGCCGCAGTACTTCGACGGCAAGGGTTGGCAGAACGAGATCTCCACCAAGTATGGCATCAACTCGATCCCAGCCATGTGGCTGCTGAACAAGAAAGGCATGGTCGTGAGCACCAATGCTCGTGGCGGCCTGGAGGAACAGGTGGCGAAACTGCTCGCGGAGTAATCCCATCCTTCAGCGCTCGTTGTTCACGGCTGTCTTGCTGACGGCTTCTTGGCTTCAGGCTCAAGAAGCTGTCCACAATCTCATTTGGCGCTACGCACTGGCGTGTAGCCCGCCACGGACATCTAGTGGCCAGCCGTGATGCGGCTGCAGGACCTTGGCTAAACCTTGATGAAGATGCCGCGCTTGTACATCCAGCGCGCAATGAGCAGCATCAGACCAAAGGTCACGCATGAGGTGATCCACGCCCACTCCTTGTCGGGATGTCCTGCGATTCGTTCAGACATCGTGCGGAAGAACCCCAGCCCGCTGCATACATAGAGCGTGATCGGATTGGCACCGACCCACACAAAGGGCACCGTCCAGCGCTGCCAGCCGCGCACATCGACGATCCAGTAAAACACGCCCAACCATACGGCGCTCCAGCCACCGGCGACCAGCACGAAGCTTGAGGACCAGATCTTCTTGATGATCGGGAAGAACGGATGCCAGCACCATCCGAGAAGGATCATGACGATACCGGCACCGATCAGGCCAATGACTCGCCGCGAAGCCACTGCGCCACTCGTGATCCATTTCCCAGCCAAAATACCAAGCAGTGCCGTCGCGATGGCTGGCAGTGTGCTCAGGATACCTTCAGGATCATGATCGCCATCATGTCGGCGGCCTGGCAGCCAGATGGAGTCGATGTAATTCGTCAGGTTATGGCCTTCGGTGAAATCACCCGCGCCAAAACCAGGCACAGGCACCATTCCAAGCAGCAGACAGTACCCCCCGAGCAGAGTGAGCACGGAGATCAGCAACCCGCGCCAGCCCAGCCAAAGCGAGATCATGCCCGCAGCTGCTGATGCGATGCCAATGCGCTGCAACACGCCAAGCCAGCGGATTTTATCCCATCCATCTCGTAAGCCGCCGGAGAAAAACACACCCAGGGCCACCAAGATCAAGGCTCGTCCCATCAAATGCCGCATGGCAGCCCCATGGCCGCTGCGCTCAAGCCGACGGGGCAGTGCAATGGCCATCGACACACCGGCGATGAAGAGGAACAGCGGGAAAATCAGGTCATAAAAACGAAAACCATCCCAAGTGACATGCTCCAACTGCGTCGTGACCGTTTCTGTGATCGAAGACCCGGCAGCGAACCTCTTCAAGACTGCCGTCACCACCCCACCGAGGCCAAGAATCCAACACATATCGAAGCCGCGTAGGGCATCAAGTGAGACGAGACGTTGAGGGGAAGTGGATTCGGCCATGATGACTCAGCAAGACGTGCCGCACGTGGCATTTCTCGCATGCTCCATCACGCCAATGCGCGTGCGATCATCGCCATGCTCGCATTGCCGCCGGTGAGCACGCAGGCGATGCGCTGGCCCTCAAATTGAGTCTGATGCTTCTTGAGAGACGCATAGGCCAATGCGCCAGCGCCTTCGGCGATGTTGTGCGTGGCCTGGATGATCTCACGCATGGCAGCGATGGCTTCATCATCGTTCACGGTCACAACTTCATGCGCATGGCGGATCACATGCTCCAGCGCGTCCTGGTTCGGTGTTTTGCACGCCACGCCTTCCGCCACGCGTGTCGTGCTCGATTGCTCGACGAACTGACGCTGCTGAAACGACAGTGCATAAGCGGGCGCATGCTCGGAGACGACGCCGATGATTTTCGTCTTCAAACCCAGCGCTTCTCTAGCCGCTGCGATGCCGCAGAAGCCGGAACCGAGGCCGATGGGCACGTAAACCGCGTCCAAATCCGCCACGGAGCGAAACATCTCCAAGCCATACGTCGCCACGCCGCGCACGAGCCAGGGATGAAACGACGGAATGGCATGCAGGCCTTCTTTGGCGGCCAGTTCGCGCGAAAACTCGAGCGCTTCTTGAAACTCTCGCCCATGCTCGACGAGTTCGGCTCCCAGCGAGCGCATGGCGTTGTTCTTTTCCGGGTTGTTGCCATGCGGCACCACGATCACAGCCCGCAGGTCATTCAACTTGGCCGCGAACGCGATAGACTGCCCGTGATTGCCTGTCGTGGCGGCGATGACTCCAAGCACCTCGGGCTGCTGGCGTTTCAATTCGTCCAAATAGACGAGTCCGCCACGAATCTTGAAAGCGCCGACGGGTGTGTGGTTTTCGTGTTTCAGCCACAGCTCACAGCCGAGGCCCGCTTCGAGCAGCGGCCAGCGATAGGTCGGCGTTTCACGAATGTGCGGACGAATGAGCGCCTTGGCGGCTTCGATTTCGCTCAGGGTTGGCAGAGGGTCCATCTGATACGGCTAGGCATGATCTGAGGAAAGTCACGCGCTTGTCATGCCTCCGCACCGCGTTATTTTCGCGCATGGACATCTCACCTGACCGCATCCTGCAAACCGGCCTCGCTTTCTGGAACGCCAAGACACTACTCAGCGCCGTGGAAATGGAGATCTTCACCGAACTGGCAAAGCATCCGGGCGATCTTGCCACGTTGCAGGGCCGTCTGGGGCTGCATCCACGCGGGGCGCGGGATTTTCTGGATGCGCTCGTCGCGCTTGGCTTCCTTCAGCGCATTGACGGTGTTTACAGCAACACGCCTGAGACGAGCCTGTTTCTCGACAAGGCGAAGCTGTCCTACATCGGCGGCATCCTGGAGATGGCGAACCATCGCCTTTATCCGTTCTGGGGCGGTCTGACGGCGGCGGTGCGCACGGGTGAGTCCCAAAACGAGTCCAAAGGCGGCCACGATCCGTTTGCCGCGATTTACGCTGATCCAGCGCGGCTGCGTGAGTTCCTGCGGGCCATGTCCGGTGTCAGCCGGGGCGCGAACATGGCCATCGCGCAAAAGTTCCCGTGGTCGCAGTATCAAAGCTGCGCGGACATTGGCACGGCGCAGGGAGACCTCGTCACACAGATCGCCTTGGCGAATCCGCATTTGAAGGGACTGGGCTTTGATCTGCCGGAAGTGGGTCCGGTGTTTGAGGATTATGTGGCCGCGAACGGGCTTGCCAGCCGCGTGAGCTTCGCGGGCGGCAGTTTCTTCACCGATGCGCTGCCGCAGGCCGATGTGCTGCTCTTCGGCCACATCCTGCACGACTGGGATCTCGACACGAAACGCATGCTGCTGCGCAAGGCACACGCCGCGCTGCCGCCGGGCGGCGCGGTGGTGGTCTATGACGCCATCATTGATGACGACCGCTCGCAGAACGCGTTTGGCCTTTTGATGAGCCTGAACATGCTCATCGAAACTCCCGGCGGGTTTGATTACACCGGCGAGGACTGCATCGGCTGGATGCAGGAGGCCGGATTCAAAGACTGCCGCGTCGAGCATCTGGTCGGCCCCGACTCGATGGTGATCGGCATCAAATGAGCGGCTGCTCTTCCGGGCCGTCGTCCTCAGTCGCTTCCTCCGCTGGTTTCTCCAGCACCACCAGCTCTGCGCCCTTCAGCAGGCGGCAGAAATCCTTTTTCGTGACCTTGTGCAGCGTGCCTTCCTTGGTGAGCGGGTCTTTCATGCGCTTGTACTCGATGGAGAGCCGCGCCCATTCGACGATGCGCAGGTACTCATCGCCCTTTTTCCAAATCTGGCCTTGTTCCAATTTCATCGGCTTCATTAGCTCCCGCCGTCCGGCTTTGCCATGAGATTTCCCGCCAAAGGTGTGATGTGCTGTTTGGAAGGCGCTGAACCGCGCGTTCTTTTGCCATGAAGCCCCTCCTTTCAGTGATCGTTCTCGCTTTCATGTCCTCGCTGCATGCCCAAACACCCTTGATCAGCAAACCCGCCCCAAAGCGCTGGCCGGCGCAGATCACGAAGGTCGGGATTCCTTGCAGCGATGGCGCGACGCAGGAGGCGATGTGGTTTGCACCGGCCTCGACGGAAAAGAAGCCGCTGCTGGTGGGCCTGCACACCTGGAGCAGCAGCCACGCTTCCGCCGGTGGTGACGCGGTGTATGCAGAATGGTGCGTGGCGCAGGGCTGGGCCTTTGTGCATCCAGATTTTCGCGGGCCGAACTGGACGCCGCCAGCGCTCGGCAGTGATCGTGCGGTGCAGGATGTGGTGGAGGCCGTGACATGGGCAAAACAGCAGACGCAGGTGGATGAGACGCGAATTTATCTCATTGGCGTGAGCGGTGGCGGGCACATGGCGATGCTGATGGCGGGCCGTCATCCCGAGATATGGGCCGGGGTGAGCGCGTGGTGCGGTATCGACGACATCGCCCAATGGCATGCGGAACACACGAAAAATGGCGTGCCGGACAAGTATGCGCAGAACATTGAAGCCGCGCTCGGGCATGCGCCGATGAAAGATGATCCTGAAGCCCGGAAGCGTTCGCCGCTGAGCTGCTTGCAAAATGCCGTCGCGGTGCCACTCGACATCGCGCATGGCATTCACGATGGCCGTGCGGGCAGTGTGCCGTTCACGCATGCGCTGCGGGCGTTCAATGCCGTGGCTGCGGCGGCGGGCCGTCTTGATGCGAATGCCTTCCCGTCGTTTTACGAGACACAGAAACTGCCGCCTGGCTGGCAGCCTGCTGCATCGGATGCGAGCTATGGCGTGAAAGTTCCGATCTTCCGCCACATCAGCGGCAACACCCGGCTGACGATCTTTGAAGGCGGGCATGAGATCGTGCATCAGGCCGCGCTGAACTGGCTGGCGAAGCAGCGCCGAGGGCAGCCGGTGGTGTGGGACGTGCGAGATTTCATTCCGCTCGATGTCGAGGGTGAAAGTGGCAAATGAGGCGGAGAATGCCTGACATCGGCCCAGATGCTGCTTCTCTGGGCTGACCTCATGTATTCATCTTCTGTTCCCTGGAAAGTTCTCTCCTCCAATGTCGCCCTCAGTGTTCTCACGGAGGGCTGGAGCCTTGATCAGACATCGCCGGATGAGGCCGAGATTCGCAGCTTCACGGTTGAGGTCTTCTTTGACTCGCCCTTTTTCGCCGTGCCGGTCGTGCAGCTTGGACTCACGGGTTTTGACATCGACCAGCGGGATAGCGCTCGTCTGACGCTCAAAACCGGGCTGATCACCGAATCCGGCTTTCAGGCCATAATCACCACCTGGTCCAACACACGCGTGTATGCCGCCGAGTTCAACTGGCTGGCCGTCGGGCCGTGATCAGGATTTGCGGAAGCACCAGGAGCGGTAGGACAGCTCGCGTGATTTCAGCGCGTCATACACACGCGATCCTGGCAGCCCGGCGAAGTCGCGGCCGAGCGAGTGCAGGAAGCCGGGCAGGCGCTGGCAGATGAGCGCCTCGCTGCGTTCAGCGTTGGTTTCCATACCGCGCAGCACTTCATCGCGGATGTCGCGGGTTTGCACGATTTGCAGCGGTGCCTGGGACATGGCGGCGTCCCATTCGGCGAACTGATCGCGAAAACGAAAGTCGGCATAGAGAAAGTGGCCGCCGGGCTTCAGCACACGCGCCACCTCGGCCAGAAAGCCGGGGAAATCAGGGTAGCAGTGCGAGGCCTCGACATTGATCACCGCATCGAGCGATGCATCGTCGAAGGGAAGCTTTTGCGCATCGCCCTGTTTGAAACTGAGGCCGGGCACACGATGACGCTGCTGGCAGAAGGCGATGCCGGTGGGATTGAGGTCGAGGCCGGTGTAGCTGGCGGTCTGCAACGTGCGCGTGAGCCATGACGCGCCGCCGCCGTGGCCGCAGCTGACTTCAAGCACGTTTTTGCCGCGTAGATCGGCCTGCGTGGCGACGTGATGATAAAGCTGGATGCAGGCGCGGTTCGGCTCGTCCTCCGCATCAAGCTTCAAACCGACCGGCGGGTCGGTTTCAAAGGCGTAATTGAGAAACAGTACCTCCTCACCGCGCAGACGGCGTGTGAGGAAAGGATACCATAGCCGCCAGATGGCCTTGCGGACAGTCGGAATGGAAAAGAGGCGTTCGAGGAGGGACATGAGAGGAGGGATTCAATGACGCACAGCCGATCCATGCCGTCCGCTGTCTGATTACTTTGCGGCAGCGTTCCAGACCTTCAGGTCATCAAAGAAGCCGTCCTTGCCGGCGACGCCGAACTCGATCTTCGATTTGGTGGCATGGGCGATGCCGGAGGATTTCAAAAAGGCTGCGGGCTTGCCATCAATCGTGACACGCATCTCGTCGCCGACGGTTTCCACCACGAGCGTGTACCACTTGCCGGTTTCGAGCTTAGCCGGGTAGGTCACCTGGCGGCCCTTCAGCAACGCGGCGACCTCGGCCTTCTTGGTGGGATCGTTGCGCATCTCGCGGATGTCGTTGCGCATGCCGCCATCGCGTTCGTCGATGATGGTCACGCCATTGAGGCGCACCTGGGCGCGGCAGAGATGGCCGTAGTGCGCGCCGGTGTATTTGCGGTCGTCAAACTCGACATCAATCATCGTGGCACCTTCAAAACGAATCTTGCACTCGACGACGCTGTCCTTGGTGGGGATTTCCAGGCCATGCACCGCCGCATGAGCCTTGGTGACGGACTTGCCATCAGCGGAGGGTACGTCCTTGTCGCGGGTTTGAGTGCCTTTCAGCGTGCCGTTTTCGACAGCGAAGGTGGGAACGACCTTGTGCCAGACCTTGGCGGGCTCACCACCTTCGAAATCATCGGAAAACAGCAGCTCTTTCTTCACCGAGATCGGCTTGGAAGGAATCTTGGGCAGGTCGGCGGCGATGGCGGCTGTGGCGACGAAAACGATAGGAGAGAGGAAGCGTGTGATCATGGCGGTTGGGGCAATGGATGCGGCCTTTAAGCCGTGGCGTGGGCAAACACAAGTGAGCGCTTGAGTTCCAGCATGGTGGCGTGTCTGGTGGCTTCCTATGAGCCAGCCTGCATGCCCGATGTGCGAGATGAACGATGTTTTGGACCACTCTGACCGCTTTGAATGCATGACCTGCGGGCACGAATGGCCCAAAGAGGCTGCGGCGGATGAACCGGACGCCGAGCGTGTCGTGAAGGACGCCTACGGCAACGTCCTCGCCGATGGCGACATCGTGGCGATGATCAAGGACATCAAACTGAAGGGTTCCTCGGATGTACTCAAGGTCGGCACGAAATCGAAGCCGATTCGTCTTGTGGACGGCGATCATGAAATCTCCTGCAAAATGGACGGGGTGCTCATCGGCCTGAAGGCTTGCTTTGTGAAGAAGGTCACGGTGTAGAAAGTGAAGCGCCAAATTTCTTGCGCAGTGATGGTTTTAGGCGACTCATCGCGCCGATGAAACTCTCTTCATTCCTCCACGTCGCCGCCTTGTTGGTTTGTTCTACGATTGCCCACGCCCAGAGTGACACAGCGTATCACCGGGCGGTTTACACTGAGATCAACGCGAAGGAGAAATCCTTGAAGAAAGTCACTGCCACCTACCTGGATGAGCCGACTGAGTTTGCGCTGACCGGCTTTCTGGATGGCGGCGAGGTGAGAAAAATCGTCGCGATCTGTGGCGACGATGGCGCGGGTGTCACGGAGTACTATCTGGAAGGAGAAAAGCCGCTGTTTGTCTTCAACACCTACTCCACAGGAGCCGAGGGGGCGAAAAACAGGCCCAAGGTCGAGGAGCGTCTCTATTTCAAAAACGGCAGCGTCTTCAAGTGGCTCACGACCGAGAAACCCGCGCCGGTTTTCCACGGCGAGGACTACCAAGCCACCACGGAGCTTTACACGACAAACTGCGAGGCCTTCGTGGCCGCTTTAAAAAAGGGCAAGGCCGCTGGCAAGCCACAGGCGGCGGCCAAGCTGACGGATGGCACGTTCCTCGGCGTCGAAGAGGGTGATTACTTCCATTGGAAGATGCGCACGGCGGATGGCGACGAAGCTTCCTACTTCATCCTGAAACCTGACGCCACCGTGGACAAGGTGCTCGAAAATTCCGCCGCCTACGTGGGCAAGAAGTGCCGGGTGACGTGGAAGGAATCCACC
>JBIKYB010000338.1:0-5454 GCA_044355475.1 Prosthecobacter sp. | reverse complement strand
TGGTGCCAGCCCAGTCGGCTTTGCCGTCAGCAGCGGCAACCTGCCCGCCGGACTGAGCCTTGATCCCAACACCGGTGTGATCAGCGGCACTCCCACGAACACTGTCGCTGCCACCTTCACCATCCGCGCCACGGACGCGAACGGCTGCTCAGGCACGCGCAACTACAGCCTCACACCGACCTGCCCCGCGCTCGTCCTTGCGCCAGCCGCGCTGCCGATTGGTTATCTTGGAGCCGCTTACACGCCCACGCTTTCCATCAATGGCGGCACCGCACCGCACTCCTTCTCCATTCAAAGCGGCAGCTTGCCAAGTGGGGTCAGTCTCAGTCCCTCCGGGGTCTTCAGCGGCACTCCGACAGCCGTCGGTGCTTTCAATCTCGTGCTGCGCGCCACGGACTTCTATGGTTGTACGCGCACCTTTGATCTCACGCTTCAGGTGCGCACGCTCAGCCTCGGAAATCTGATTTTTGAAGACGCCAATCGGAACAGTCTCAAGGACGCGGGAGAGCAGGGAGTCGCGGAAGCGCTGGTGCAGCTCTTCGCCACTGGCAATGACAACGCCATCGGCGGCTCCGGTGCCGCAGCGGACACTCGGGTTGGCTCGAATGTCACCACCGGCTCCACGGGGGATTATCTCTTCGCCGATCTGCCTGCGGGTAACTATTACGTCAAAGTCACGCCACCCGTCGATTACGTCGAGGCTGGTGGCACGGCTTCCGTCCTTGATAACAACATCAATGACAACAACGACGGCTCCCAGCCCGGCGGTCCCGGCACGCCACTTTACAGTCCGGTGGTCAATCTCACTGGTGGGGCTGAATCCATCACCGATGGCGACGCGGATGCTGACACCAACCTCAGCATCGACTTCGGCCTCTGGGGCAGCGTGGCCGTGGGGAATTTCGTCTTCCTCGACATCAATGGCGACGGCGTCCGCAATGAGGGCGAAAGCCTCGGCAACATCTTCGTCGAGCTGTACGCCCAGGGCACGGTTCCCGGAGTGGACGAGCCGATCGGCGTTGGCTCCTCAGGTTGCAGTTGCAAAGGCCGCTACTACATCGAAGGCCTTAATCCTGGAAATTACTTCCTGCACATCCCAGCAGGGCAATTTGCCGCCGGGATGGCGCTGGAGGGCTTGCTGCCCATGTCCGTAGCGGTGCCTGGAGATGACAATGTGGGCCAGGATCTTCTGTTCAACAACAACCCCGCCATCAATGGTGCCAGCACGGCGGTCTTTACCCTGCGGCCCGGACTTTGCCCTGTCGGCAGCGCCGAATCCGGCGGTGAGGGCACATTGGATGATGAAATCGACGCGCGTGTGGACCTCACGCGTGATCTTGGCCTCGTCGCTCCCGCAGGCAGCGGATTTGCTGCGGGTGATCGTGCCCGTCGCTGGCTCGTCACCGACGAAACCTCAGGCACCGTGCGGAACAGCGCGAACAGCTTCGCGTCATGGAGCCAGAGCAACGCGCTGGGCGGTCCCAATGAGGACGCGGATGCGGACGGCCTCTCCAACCTGCTCGAATACGCCTTTGGCACTGATCCATTCAGCCCGCTGCACTCAAACCACTTCAGCCTCACGCATGAAAGCGCTGGTGTCGTCGCCAACATCACGCAGCCGCTCGTCTCGCGTGATGATCTCATCGTGCGCCTCGAAACTCTCACCGATCTCGCTCAGGCCGCCGATCCCGCCGCCTGGAAGACGCTCAATCTTGCCAGCACCACCACGATCAACGGCGGCGACACCCTCACGCGCCATTACTCCGGCCTAGAGCGCCTGCTGGTCTTCAAAGACCGCGACATCGGCTTCATCCGTCTCAAGGTCAGTCTGGATGCGGATCGGAATGGTGCGCCTGAGGCATCCACCACCACTGCTGTCCACGCCTGGAGCCGTCAGACCTTCGCCACCGGCATGCGCACCTTCAGCCTGCCGCTGCTTAAGCCCGCCGTCTTTACCGGGCGTGTCAATTCAGTGCTCGCCAACGAAATCATGCTGTCCGCCATCCCGACACTTCCTGCCGCGTCGCTTTATCTTGAGGCGCTCGACGGTGCGCTCGTCGGACAGCGCTTCGAAATCGACTCCGCCCTCAGTTCTGGCAACACGCTCGTGCTGCATGACGACGGCAGGTCTCTCAACGGCCTCGGCGGTGCTCGTGTCGTCATTCGAGCCCACCACATGCTGGCCGAGGCGTTGCCGCCAGCCTTGTTCACCGCAGGAGACCGCGTTTTGATCTTTGACACCGCCCTCAACAACTTCACCCCGCTCGTGCAGAGCGTGGACGCATGGTCGGATGGCGCTCTCAGCATGAACTCACGTCCGCTTGCGCCGCATGAGGCCGTCTTGGTCGATGTGCGGGGCGAAAGCACCGCCCAGTTCATGACCGGAGAAGTGCGGTCTGACGACTTCATCCTTCCGCTCGTGCCTGGGGCCCAATTGATCAGCTCCGGCTGGCCTACGGTGCGCCCCGCACCCGTCACTGGCCTGCGTTCCGGCTCCTCACCTGAAAATGCGGATCGTCTGCGTCTGTGGAATGGCGACACCTCGTCCTCCATCAGTGGCTACAGCGGTTACTACCTCGACCAAAGCACCACGCCGCCGTCCTGGAAGCCTCAGGATGCCGAAACCGCTCCGCTGCCGCTCCTGCCACCATTCCACGGCCACTTCATTATTCGCGAAGAGTCACTGCTTTTGAAATCAGCCAAGCCGTGGTGAGCCACCTCGTAGGTTGGGAGCATCCGACGGCCCTGCACTCCATCGTTACGGTTCAGGCTTTCGCCTCAAATCCCATTCGGATTCATCCGCCAGCTCGGATGGCTCCAGTTTAGACGGCTCCTGCGCTGCCTCGCGCTGGTACTTATTGGGATTGAAAACCAAGCTGTGGGCGTGTTTGTAACCAGCAGGATCAAACCTTTGCCAAAGCCGATCACGGGTTTCGCTGGAGCATGCTGGCAGTAGTGCCCAAATCGCCAGCCACAGCATCGAAGGACGTTTGAACGAGGGGGAATGAGTAGGGTTCACGTTTTCCAAAGGGATTTACTTCTGGCCGTAATACGCGCCGGGTCCGTGTTTGCGCAGGTGATGTTTTTCCAAAATATGCGCCGGGATCGGCTGCATCGCGGGATTGAGCGAAAACGCGCCGAGGGCCATCTGGGCGCACATTTCGAGGGCGATGCTGTTTTTGAGCGAGTCCAGCGCGCTTTTGCCGAAGGTGAAGGGCGCATGGTGAAGCTGCAGCACAGCGGGCATTTCGAGAGGATCGAGCTTCAGCTCCCGCAGGCGCTCCACGATGGCCACGCCAGTGTGGTGCTCATAATCTTCGGCCACCTCCTCAGGAGTGAGCGCACGCACGATGGGCACTGTGCCATGAAAATGATCCGCGTGCGTCGTGCCGAAGCAGGGCAGCTCACGCCCGGCCTGTGAGAACATCGTGGCGTGCAGGCTGTGCGTGTGCGTGACGCCGCCGATTTGCGGAAACTCGCGGTAGAGCACCAAATGTGTCTTCGTGTCGCTGGATGGCCTCAGTTTGCCCTCCACGACCTTTCCTTCGAGATCAAGCACCACGATGTTCGCCGGTTTCAGCTCCAAATAATCGACGCCGCTCGGTTTGATCCCCCACAGGCCTGATTCACGGTCGATACCGCTCACATTGCCCCAAGTCAGGCGCACGAGGCCGCTGGGTTCGAGGGCGCGGTTGGCCTCGCAGACTTGTTCTCGCAGTTCATTCAGGGTCATGCAGGCGATCAAAGACCAATTCGCCCTCATTTCCAGCAACATAAACAGGGCCGGGCGGCGTTTAACCTGTGATCCTTGAAGGTTGACGCGGAATGCCGCCCCGTTGACCAGTACCGCACTCTCACATGCCCGCCTCCGACGCCCCCCCCTCTGTCCCTGACAATGAAGCCATCGTCCAAGCCTCCTCATGGGTGGCCCCGCTTCGCACCGAAATCGCCCGCGTGCTTGTGGGCCAAAACATGCTGGTGGACCGCCTGCTCGTGGCGCTGCTGACCAACGGCCACGTTTTGCTCGAAGGCGTCCCCGGTCTGGCCAAGACCCTCGCCGTGCGCACGCTGGCAGGCACCTTGCAGGCGAAGTTTCAGCGTATTCAGTTCACGCCCGACCTGCTGCCGGCGGATGTCATCGGCACCATGGTTTATCACCCGAAGGACGGCACCTTCACGCCGCGTCTCGGACCGATTTTTGCCAATCTGGTGCTGGCAGATGAAATCAACCGCGCTCCGGCCAAGGTGCAAAGCGCTCTCCTCGAAGCGATGCAGGAGCGCCAGGTCACCATCGGGGAGAACACGCACAAGCTGCCTGATCCCTTCATGGTGCTCGCCACGCAGAATCCCATCGACCAAGAAGGCACCTACACGCTGCCGGAAGCCCAGCTCGACCGCTTTCTGCTCAAAGTTCGCGTGACTTATCCCACGCCGGTCGAAGAGCGAATGGTGCTCGATGCCATGGCCACCTCCGCGCCGAAGCTCGATGTGAGCCAGATCACCGACGTCGCCGCCATCTCCGCCAGCCGCGTCGTGGTGAACAAGATCTTCATGGATGAGAAAATCCGCGACTACATCGTCGCCATCATCAATGCCACCCGCCATCCCGAGACGCTCGCGCCGCATCTGAAGCTGCTCATTCGCTGCGGTGCCTCTCCGCGTGGCACGATCAATCTCGCCCTCGCCTCCAAGGCCCTCGCCTTCCTCAACGGCCGCAACTACGTCGTGCCCCAAGACATCAAGGATCTCGCCCCCGACATCCTCCGCCACCGCATCCTCCTCTCTTACGAGGCCGAGGCCGAAGGCGTCACCACCGAGGACGTGGTCAAGACCCTGCTCGACAAGCTGCCGGTGCCTTAATTCCGCCCCATCGTGAACAGGGAACCCGCGCAGACAGACAACGACGCACGCCTCACGCGCATTCTGAAGCGTGTGCGGCGCATTGAGCTGCTGACGCGCGGCATGGTGAAGGAAATGCTAGGTGGGCAATATCACTCGCGCTTCAAAGGGCAGGGCATCGAGTTCGATGATTTCCGCGAGTACCAGCCCGGCGACGATGTGCGTTTCATCGACTGGAACGTCACTGCGCGCATGAACGACCCGTTTGTGCGCAAGTACGTCGAGGAGCGTGAGCTTACCGTCATGCTCTGCGTCGATGTGAGCGGCTCCGGCGACTACGGCAGCCAGGACGACTCGAAACGCGAGCGCGCGGCGGAGATCGCTGCGGTGTTTGCCTTCAGCGCGGTGCAAAACCAAGACAAGGTGGGCCTCACGCTGTTCTCCGACCAAGTGGAGCAGTATCTGCCCGCACGCAAAGGTGCGCCGCATGCGCTCCGTGTGCTGCGAGACATTTTAAACAACCAACCGAAGCATCAGGGCACCGATCTCAAACCTGCGCTCGATTTGGCGCTCAACCGCATCGCCCACCGCGCATTGGTGATCCTGGTGTCCGAT
>JBIKYB010000497.1:0-3169 GCA_044355475.1 Prosthecobacter sp. | reverse complement strand
CCGGCAAACCTTCCAGCAGCACATGCCCGCGCGCGATCACACCGCAGAGCATCAGCTCGATGAGTTCCTCCTGCCCAAACAGCACCTCGTTCAACGTTCGTCGCAAAGCCGCGACATGCTGCGAGGCCGACTGAATTTCCGAGTCCGATGCATAAGCGTCTGTCATCGGCCTGACTAAAACAAGAACCGCTGCGCGAAGTCGAGATGAAAAAGGCACTTCATGAACATTTCACACAATCCAGGAGGGGGATCATCCTGATCCCCCGATCTGAGGGATCAGGATGATCCCTCTACTTCACTTAAAGACCCGCTTCAGCACCGCCTTCTCTTCCGGCGTCAGCGACTCACGCCACACCTGCTCCCCGCCCTGGCCGGCGTTTTGCACCGCCCCGGCCGCCTGCGGGCCTTTGGCCGTCTTGTCCACCTCGTGCTTGCCGTCTTGCAGCGCCAACATGTTGCCTACCTGCGCGTGTGACAGGTCCGTGTTCGACACCGCCTCGTTCTTGTTCGTGCCAAAATTGTTTTCCTCCTCCGACAGCGTCAGAGGCGCTGTGCCAGGACCACGGGTGATGCCGCCCTTGCCCGGACCTTCGCCCTGTTCTTTGAGCATGCCCAGCATCTCCGCCAGCTTGTCGTCCTCCCCTTCCCCGTCACCGAGAAAGCCCGGGTTCTCGCACAGGCCATTGCAGGTGCCCGCCTGCTTTTTCATCGACTCGCGCAGTTGTTTCATCTGTGCCTCCGACAGGCTTTTCAAATTCTTCGGATCAATCCCGGCGAGCGCCTTCAACATCTCGGGATCAAGCTCCAGCGCGCCCGACTTCATGTCCGCCAGCGCCTGGTCAAAATCCTTCAGCAACTGCTCCTTCGCCGCCGGTGAAAGCTGCTCCGCATAATTTTGCAGCGCGTTCAGGCTGCGCTCCGCCGTCGTCAAATTTTGTCCCAGGCGCTGAATGTCACGCTGAAGCTGCTCCTTGAGCGTGTCACCCGCGTTCAGGCTCTCGTGGCTGAACCACTTCTCCGTCGGCTGGTCACGCAGCTCGGCGATCTTCTCCAATTGCTCGTCTTTTTCGTCCTCTGTGACGATCTGCTCCTCCTGCAGCTTCTCCAGCCAGTTTTCCATCTGCCCCCAGGCCTGCGGCTCCACTGTCGGTGCCGCCGCTTCCGCGTCCTGCGCCACTGGCAGCCACAAGGCCAACGCCACCGAGCCAAAAAACGCCGCGAACGGCCCGCCCACCGTCTGCCAGCGCCACCGCCAGCCATCATCAGCTTGTGCGATAATCGCTGGCCACATCCCGCGCCCCGCCGCCGCCGTGCTCAACGCATTGTGCAGCCGCAGCTCCGACTCCAGCCGCACCAGCGCCTGCGCCGACGAAATAAACTGCCGCCGCGCCAGCCACCACCCCATGCACAGCAGCACCACCAAACTACCCGCCGCCCACGACCATGCGCGGGTCGCATCCAGCACCATGCCACGCGAACGCAGAACAAAAATCACTGCAAAACCCGCTACGCCCGCGATCACCAGCAGCGGCATCGCCCGCGCCAGCCACCAGCCGAGATTGACCTTGGTTCGCGTCCGGCCCGCCAGACGCCGCCACGCGATGGAAAGATGCGCTTGATCTGTCATGCCCGGATTCATAACGGATCACACCGCAGATGACGAGAACAATCATTCCCGCAAAACGGCGAAGCACTTCCAAACAGTTCGGAGTCCCGCCTTCAGGCGGCAGCGAGTGGCATCACCCCTCGCTCACGTTTCCGGCTGAAGCCGGGACTCCAAACTCGCTTTGAGCCCCGTAAATCGTTTTCGACTCTCCTGCTTGCTCACGGCGAGCGAAAGCGCGCGCTCATCACCGACGAGCACGCACAACTTCTTCGCCCGCGTAATCGCGGTGTAGATCAGGCTGCGCTCCAGCAGCACATAATGCTGTGTGCTGACCGGAATGATGACGCAAGGAAACTCGCTGCCCTGGCTTTTGTGGATCGTCAGCGCGTAGGCGGGCTGGAGTTCATCGAGTTCGCCGGGTTCGTATTCAACAAGGCGGTCAGCATCGTAGCGGACATGAATTTTCACCGGATCGGCGTCGATGGTGGTGATGTGGCCGATGTCGCCGTTGAAGACTTCCTTGTCGTAGTTGTTGTGCGTCTGGATGACCTTGTCGCCGACGCGGAAGGTGGTCTGGAAGCGCTCGATTTCGAATTTCATCTCATTCGGCGGATTGAGCGCGAGTTGCAGCGAGTGATTGAGCGACGCCGTTCCGAGCAGGTTGCGGTTCATCGGCGTGAGCACCTGGATGTCGCGGATCGGATCAAAGCCATACTTTGCCGGAAGGCGGGTGTGGGCGAGCTGCACGATCAATTCACGAATCTCTTCCGCATCGGCGGCTTCGAGGAAAAAGAAGTCGCTGCCGCGTGCGGGCTTCAAATCCGGCACCTGACCGCGATTGATCGCGTGAGCGCTTGTGATAATGCGGCTGCTGGCGGCCTGGCGGAAGATTTCGGTGAGCTTCACACACGGCACGGCTCCACTGGCGATCAAATCGTGCAATACCATGCCAGGGCCAACCGATGGGAGCTGATCCGCGTCGCCAACGATCAGCAGATGTGCGCCTTCCGGCAACGCGGAGAGCAATTGGGCCATCAACGGCGCGTCGATCATCGACGCCTCGTCGATGACGAACAAATCGCCGACCAGCGGCTTGCCACGATGTCGGCCCCACTGGCCTTCGCCTTGGTATTCGAGCAGGCGGTGCAGCGTTTTGGCCTCCAGGCCGGTGCTTTCACTCAAACGCTTCGCCGCACGGCCCGTGGGGGCCGCGAGCACGAGTTTGACCTGCTTGCTTTGCAGGATGAGCAGGATGCTGCGCAGGATCGTGGTCTTCCCCACGCCCGGACCGCCGGTGATGATGAGCAGGCGCTGCCGCAAGGCCTCGCGCACGGCCCGCTGCTGGCTCTCGGCCAGTTCTTTGCCCGTTTTCTTCATCACCCACGCCAGCGTCGTATCTTCGTCGATGGGAGGATAGGCTGCGGGAACAGCCGCGAGCGATTTCACACTCGCGGCGATGCTTTGCTCGGCGGCGCGGAGATACGGCAGGTAGAGGAACTCGCCATGGCGCTCGATTTGGTCGCCAACGAGGAGCGCTTCGATGTGGGTGCGTATGAGGGCATC
>JBIKYB010000337.1:0-5484 GCA_044355475.1 Prosthecobacter sp. | reverse complement strand
CGGCAAGCAACAGGGAGGCGAAAAGAATGAGGATGCGCATGACGAAGCGCAGGAACGCTGATGCCAGTGGCATGTTTCAGCGCTGTGGCCTCGGCTGCTGTCAGGTCCAAGATTTCATCCGAGCCGCAGATCCAGCGTGAAGGGAAACTCGGGATTTGGCACCGCCGGAGCGACTTTCATCTTCCCTGGCGTGTGCCCGTGGCGGAAGAAGCGGGCGAGGCGGCGGCTTTCGGCCTCGTAGGCGTTCACAGGGAAGGTTTCATAGCTGCGACCGCCAGGATGCGCGACGTGGTAGGTGCAGCCGCCGAGGGAGCGCTGGTTCCACAGATCGACAAGATCAACGGTGAGCGGCGAATGGACGCCGACGGTGGGCTGCAAGCAACTCGCCGGCTGCCAAGCGCGGTAGCGCACACCGGCCACGTACTCGCCGTTCGTGCCAGTGGGATGCAGCGGCACGGTTTTGCCGTTGCAGGTGATGGCGTAGCGGCCTTCGACGAGGCCCTGGGCCTTGATTTGGATGCGTTCGAGCGAGGAATCGACGAAGCGCACCGCACCACCGGCGCTGCCTTCTTCACCGAGCACATGCCATGGCTCCAGCGCTTGGCGGATTTCGACGTGGACGTTGCGTGAGGACCAGTCGCCGCTGAGCGGGAAGCGGAACTCGTGATGCGGGGCGAACCACTCGGGCTTGAGCTCGTAACCGGCGCGGCGGGTTTCGTCGCACACGTCTTCAAAGTCACTCCAGGAAAAGTGCGGCAGCATCCAGCGGTCGTGGATGTCTGTTCCCCAGCGCACGAGCGGAGCTTCGTACGGCTCCTTCCAGAACCTGGCGATGAGCGTTCGCAGCATCAGCGCCTGCGCGAGGCTCATCCGCGCATGCGGCGGCATTTCAAAGGCGCGCATTTCCAGCAAGCCAAGACGTCCAGTGCTGCTGTCGGGCGAGTAGAGCTTATCGATGCAGAACTCGGCGCGGTGCGTGTTGCCGGTCGAGTCGATGAGCAGGTTTCGATACAAGCGATCCACCAGCCAAGGCGGCACATGGCCGGTTTGCTCGGCGGCTTTGAAGGCGACCTCCAGTTCGTAGAGCGAATCGTTGCGCGCCTCGTCAATACGAGGGCTCTGGCTCGTGGGGCCGACAAACAGGCCGCTGAACATGTAGGACAGCGATGGGTGATTCTGCCAGTAGCTCACGAGGCTGCGCAGCAAATCGGGGCGACGCAGGAACGGGCTGTCTTTGGGCGATTCCGCGCCCATGACGATGTGATTGCCGCCGCCGGTGCCGGTGTGGCGACCATCGACCATGAATTTCTCCGTACCGAGGCGTGACTGCCGTGCTTCTTCGTAAAGCGTCTCGGTGATGTTCACCATCTCGTCCCAGCTCTTCGCAGGATGCACATTCACCTCTATGACGCCTGGGTCAGGCGTGATCTTGAGCGCATGAACACGCGGATCAAAGGGGGGCGCATAGCCTTCGATGACGATCGGCTGGTCTAAAGCAAGCGCCACGTCCTCCACCGCACCGAGGGCGGCCAAATACTCCTCCAGCGTCTTCGTCGGTGGCATGAAGACGAAGAGTTTGCCATCTCGTGGCTGCACACAGAGCGCGGTGCGCACGACGGTGTCGGCTGACTGACCCAAAGCGGGCGGTTGCGCGGCTGGATCAATGAGCTGGGCGCGTTCTTCCTCGGTCAACTCGTCCAGACCAAGCGGTCCTCGACGTTGTGCGAGGCGTTTCCAAAATGAGGGCGGTACACCGGCGATGCCACGCACAAACTGCTGCCGTGAGGGCAGGGGATCGCGATCCTCCAGCGGATCGAGTTCATGATGATACGGATAGTCGGTGGATTTGACCCATGGCTGCGAATCGAGTGGCAAACGCAGTCCAATCGGCGAATCACCCGGCACGAGGTAGCAGCGTTCGGCGCGCAAGAACCACGGGCCGGTCGCCCAGCCGTTTTCTACGGGTTTGAGCGGCAGCACATGGCCGATGATTTTGTCGAGGCCCTGCTCGAAGACTTTGGCCAGACGCTCGCGCTCCTCCTTCTCTTTGAGGTTTGATTTGTGAGGATCGACGTTCACCGGCAGCTTTCGCTCACGCCAGAGGTAATAAAAGGCGTCCTCATACGTCGGCATGATCCATTTTCCGCCGCAGCCGAGGCGCTCGGCCAGCGCATGAATGAATCGCGCGGAGTGCGTCTCGTTCACGCCGTAATCGGCCTGCATGTCGGCAAACAGATGCGGATGATCCCACACCGGCTGGCCGTCTTTGCGCCAGTAGCAGCCGTAGGACCAGCGTGGCAGCGACTCGCCGGGATACCATTTACCCTGGCCATAGTGAAGGAAGGCACCAGGGGCGAAGCGGTTCTTCAAACGCTTCATCAGTTCGTCAGAAAGACGGGCCTTCATGGGGCCTACCGCCGTTGTGTTCCACTCAGGGCCATCCATGTCATCAATGGAGACGAAGGTCGGCTCACCGCCCATGGTGAGGCGGATGTCGGCGGCATTGATTTCCTTGTCCAGGGCGTGGCCGAGCGCGGCGATCTCCGCCCACTGCTCCTCGGTGTAAGGCTTGGTGACGCGTGGCGACTCGAAGATGCGCTCCACCTTCATGTCGAACTCGAACTCTGTTTCGCACGGCTCCACCAAGCCGCTGATCGGTGCCGCGCTGCCAGGGTCCGGTGTCGCCGCGAGAGGAATGTGGCCTTCACCGGCCAGCAGGCCCGAGGTCGGGTCAAAGCCGATCCAGCCGGCTCCCGGAAGATACACTTCGCACCAGGCATGCAGATCCGTGAAATCGACCTCCGTGCCGCTCGGGCCGTCGAGGGACTTCACGTCCGCCTTGAGTTGAATCAGGTAGCCGCTGACGAAACGGGACGCGATGCCGAGACGACGCATGACCTGCACCATCAGCCACGCGGAGTCACGGCACGAGCCGCTGCCCTTCGTCAGAGACTCCTCAGGCGTCTGCACCCCCGGTTCCATGCGAATGGTGTAGCTGATGTCTTTCCAGATGCGCTGATTGATCGCCACCAGCACATCGATCGTGCGTGGGGGCCACGGCTTCATGGCCAGCAGCTCCTTTTCTACCTCAGAGAAGTATTCCGTGAACTTCGGCGTCAGATCCAGGCACTTCAAAAATGGGGCTAGTTCGTGGTCCAGCGTGGCATCGTAATCGAAGGGAAAATGCTCCGCGTCAGGCTCCAGGAAGAAGTCGAAAGGATTGAGCACCGACATCTCGGCCACCACATCGACCTCAATGCTGAACTCCTTGGTTTTTTCCTCAAACACGAGGCGGGCGAGGTAGTTCGACTGCGGGTCCTGCTGCCAGTTGATGAAATGCTTCTCGGGCGTGACCTTGAGCGAATAGCTGAGAATACGCGTGCGCGAGTATGGCGCGGGCCTCAGCCGCACCACCTGCGGACCGAGGGAGATGGGGCGTTCGTAGCGGTAGCTGGTGCGGTGGTGAAGGGCGACGTGGATGGACATGCGGGGGGGCTGGTGCGGGCGGGAACTCAATGCCTGCTGGTCTATAATTAGCAAGTTAACGGCCAATCTTGGATTTCGGCATGGAAAAACGGCTCTCACACCTTGCCACCCCTCGATTTCGCGAGACTGTGCCCCCGCATTTCCCAACCCCAACCATGTCCAAGAAACCCGCCGCCCCCGCCACTTTCCGCCCCATCAAGAAACTGATGGTCGCGAACCGCTCTGAAATCGCCATTCGCGTCATGCGTGCCGCGACGGAGTTGGGACTGAAAACAGTGGGTATTTATGCGCAGGAGGACCGCTTTTGCCCGCATCGCTTCAAGGCGGATGAGGCGTATGAGCTGAACAAGGACAAAGGACCGCTCGGGGCTTATCTCGACATCGAAGGCATCGTCACGCTGGCCAAAGAGAAGGGCGTGGATGCGATTCACCCCGGTTACGGCTTCCTCAGCGAGAATCCAAAGTTTGCGCAGGCTTGTGCGGATGCGGGGATCATCTTCGTCGGACCGGAGGCGAAGATCCTCGACATGATGGGCGACAAGACGGCGGCACGCGAAGTCGCACGCCGAATCAAGGTGCCGATCCTCGAAGGCACGGACGAGCCGGTGAGTGATCGCAAGGAAGCTATCGCGGCGGCGAAGAAGATCGGCTTTCCGCTGATCATCAAGGCGGCCTTCGGCGGTGGTGGTCGCGGCATGCGCATCGTGCGTGAGGCCAAAGACCTCGAAAAACTGCTCGATGAGGCTCAAACCGAGGCGGAACGCGCTTTCGGCAATGGCGCGGTGTTTTTGGAAAAATTCGTCGGGAAGGCCAAACACATCGAAGTGCAGATTTTGGCCGATAAACACGGCACGGTGCTGCATTTGCATGAGCGCGACTGCTCCGTGCAGCGCCGCCATCAGAAGGTGATCGAGCAGGCGCCGAGCTATGGCGTGAAGCAGGAGATCATCGACGGTCTTTGCGATGCGGCGGTCAAATTGGCCCGTGAAGTGAACTACACGCATGCAGGCACCGTCGAGTTCCTCGTCGATCACGAATCGGGTGAATGGTATTTCATCGAGATGAATCCACGCATTCAGGTGGAGCACACGGTGACCGAAGAGATCACTGGTATCGACATCGTGCGCAGTCAGATTTTGATCGCTCAAGGCCATGCGATGCATGCGGAGCCTCTGGCGCTGCCTGCGCAGGATAAAATCGAGAAGAGTGGTTTCGCGATCCAGTGCCGCATCACCACGGAAGACCCCGAGAACGGGTTCACGCCGGACTTCGGCAAAATTTTGACCTACCGCAGTGCGGGTGGCTTCGGCATCCGACTCGATGGCGCTCTCGGGGCCACGAACGCGGTCATCACGCCGTATTACGACTCCATGCTGGTGAAGATGACCGTCTTCGCCCGCACCTATCAGCAGGCGCTGGATCGCATGGATCGCGGCCTGCGTGAGTTCCGCATCCGCGGTGTGAAGACGAACATCCCGTTCCTCATGAACGTGGTGCATCACCCCGAGTTCATGGCGGGTCAGGCCACCACGCGCTTCATTGATAATAATCCGGATTTGCTCAAGTTCGTCGCTCGCAAAGACCGTGCGTCGAAGCTGCTCAGCTACCTCGCCGACACCATCGTGAACGGCAATCCGCATGCGAAGGGCCACAAGATCGACAAGGCCTTCACCGCGCCGCCCATTCCGAAGAGCGATCACCGCGTCGAGCCTGCCAAGGGCACGAAGCAACTGCTCACCGAGATGGGGCCGGAGAAGTTCTGCAAAGACTGGGTCGCCAAGCAGAAGCGCCTTCTCATCACCGACACGACCATGCGTGATGCGCATCAGTCGCTGCTCGCCACCCGCATGCGCACCTTTGACATGCTGGCCGTCGCCGATGCCGTGGCTCGTCGCACGCCGAACCTTTTCTCCCTCGAAATGTGGGGCGGTGCCACCTTTGACGTGAGCATGCGCTTCCTCCGTGAAGATCCGTGGGAGCGCCTGCGCCAGATCCGCG
>JBIKYB010000085.1:0-17734 GCA_044355475.1 Prosthecobacter sp. | reverse complement strand
AGGGCGGGTCTCTGGCCGCGGGACAGGCTTCGAGGTCTCCGGGCGGCCGGGACGCTGCGGTGTGTTCTCCTGCGGCCTTGGCTGCATGCGCTGCTGCGGCGGCACAGGGTTTGGTTTGTCTGAAGGCCGTTCCACTTTGGGCGGAGGCAAGTTTTCGCCTCCTGGACGACGAGGATCGCTCATTTGGTTTCTGCCGCCTGGATTGGGGACATCGGCAGGGCGCTGCGGGGCGGGCACAGGCTCACGGCCAAGCCCAGGAACAGAGGTGGAAGGGCGTTCGCGCTCTTGCGGCTTTTTCCCCGGCGTCATGGGCGGCGTGTTGGGGTTGCGGCCTGTTTCATCGCGCCTTGGCGGTGTCGGCGGCGGTTGATCGGCGGGTTTCCGAAGAGTTTCCTCCATGCGCTTCGGCCTGGATGCCTCTGGACGCTCAAAACGCGGCTGCTGTGGCAGTTGCTCAGGCACGCGGGAGGGACTTTTCAGGCGCTCGCGCATGGCGGCGATCTCAGCGGGTGAGCCAGCGTTTTTCCAGCCGTGATTGACTTCGGCGCGGCCGACTTTTTCAGCCAGCCGACGCGGTGGTGCGGAAGGACGGTCACTGAAAGGCAGCGCGAAAACGTTCAACGAGTTGCCACGCACACGAGAACTCAGATGCTCGGGTGATTGGCGGCGCGGATCACCCTCAAACTGCTGGCGACGGTCCAACTGATAGCGCTGAATCGGTGACGCGCTGTAACGCGCCTGCTGGTCATAACGCGGGCCACCGTTGTGCACGACGTTGTTGACGTACGAGATGTTGGTGATGTTCGTCGTTTGGTTGATGATCTGGACGTTCTGCCGACGATCAATGAAGACGGTGTTCAGCCGGTGCTCGCCAAAGTCACGGTTCTCAACAAAGCGGTAGTTGCCGGGGCCGATGTCGTAATAATCGTCCACCCACATGCTGAAGCCGATGGCGCGGAGAAACAGTGCCTCGGGTGGCAGCGGTGCCCAGCCGACGTAACGAGGGCTATGCCGCCATGACACCCAGCCCGGTCCCCATTCGGTGCCAGGCACCCAGATCCAGCCATGCCGCTCCACATTGGCCCAACGGCCATAATGATACACGGCCCAGCCAAAGGGCTCGTTGGAGTCCCAGGTCCAGCCAGCATCGGTGTAAACCCAGCGCCCATCGCTGTAGGGCTGCCAGTCATCACCCACGTCATGCGGCTGCCAGCAGTAGCCGTAGTCGCCGACTTCGCGCCAGCTCCCATACGGGTCGAGGTTGTCGTAAAAGAAATCCATCGAGGCCGTTTCCTGAGCCACGGCGGAGGGTGAGGCCACGCCGAGGAAGGCAGCGGCAGCCAAAAGAGCTAAAAGCAGTTTCATGGTGGGCAAACGGGGTCAGAGGACGCGGCGGCCCTGAATGATGCGCAGCAGGACGATGATGACGGCCACCACGAGCAGGATGTGGATGAAACCACCAACGGTGTAGCTGGTGACGAGTCCCAGGAGCCAGAGGATGATGAGGACGACGGCGATGGTGGTGAGCATGATGTGAGAGCCTTGCGTGGGTGATGAAAAAACTGCCGGGCAACGTGTTGCCCGGCAGTTTTGAATGGCGACTAGTTCGTGCTGACAACCGGTTCGACGACCATGTTGTTGACGACGCTTTTCACGCCGTTGATGTCGGTGACGAGCTTGGTCACGAGGTCTTTTTCAGCGGCGTTCTTCGCGCTGCCGCCGACGGTGACGACACCTTCCAGCGTGGCGACGCTGGTCTTGAAGGCACTGGTGGAGCGGTGTGACATCAGTGCCATGCGCACCTGAGCGGAGATGGAGGCATCGTCGATCAGAGTGGCCAGATCCGGTTTCACGGTCGGTTTGTCCGCTACCGCCGCCACGGTCATCTCGTTCTTCACTTCTTTGACGCCCTCGACGTCCTTGGCGTACTCGGTGGTCAGCTCCTTTTGAGCCTCGCTGGTGGCCTCTCCTTTGAGCGTGACCACTCCTTGCTTGAGCTCCACCTGCGTGTTGTAGCCGCTCACGCTGCTGTGATAGGCCAGCGTGCTTTTCACTTTCAAGTAAAGCCAAGTGTCGGAGTGCTCAGGAGGGCTGTCCTTGACCTCGATCTGATTGCTCACGCTGATGACGCCTGCTAGGCCGGAGATGGTCTCCTGCGCGAGTTGCTTGTGGGATTCCTCATGCACCGTGCCGGTGAGTGTCACCACGCCCTCCTTGGACTCAGTCCTGATCGCATCATCTATGAGGAAGGTTTTGAAGACGTAAGTGGACTTGGCGGCGGCCTCGATCTGGGCATCTGTTTCAGCAGCCTGAAGCGGAGCGTGGATAAGCAAGGACATCAGCAGCAGCATGCTGCCGGTAGGCAGGTGACGGGTGATACGAGTCGGTGGGATGGGTTTCATGAAGGCCACCCTATTGCTCGCGCCTTCAGTCCGCGATGGGGTGTAACCCTACTCTCTCATGACTGCCGTCGAGCTTGGGTCTTCCATGTGAAACGGAAGAGCAGACCAAGCCAGCGCTCGTCACGCGGCCTGCGGCTCGGCGTGTGTTTGTTTGTCCACACGCTCCTCGGGTGCCTCCACCCACATGAACATGGCCTTGATGTGATCCTTGAGGTCCAGCACCTGATGCTGCTCCTGCTCGATCTCGACGGCGGCTTGGTCAAACTTTCGCGCATAATCCACCGGGTCCATGCCATCCACGCCGGGCCGCACTGGCGGCAGGGAACTGACGACTTCATCATCCATCAAGATTGCATTCCCCCACGCTTTCATCCGCAAATCGAAGCCTGCAGAAGCGGTGAAGATGACTTTTCGATGAGACTCGACGATGAGCACCAGTTCCAGCCATTCATCACGCGCTGTTTCGTTCAGTTCCCGGCTTTGAGCGCGCATTCCGGCCAGCGCGTCGGCGAGCTTGGTCTCTTCATCCTGGAGAGATGTCCAGGATGCGCGTGCTTGCAGCGCTCCAGACTTGTCCCCTCGAATGATGGCGGCATGCATCTCGCTCACTAGGCCATGAATGACATCCAGGATGTCCTCGACCCGATCCCACTGATGATGGCAGGCTGTGTCCCAGTCACCTGGAGAACCCTGCACCTCCGCGAGTTCTTCGGAATGGCTCAGTGCCGTGGCCAGATCGGACTCTAGCCCCATCAGACGTGATGAGTCGGCCTGAAGCCCGGTGGCGAGCTTCGAGTGCGGCGGAGAAGATAGATGATTGATCATGGTGAGGCACTGCTATGCGCGGAACAGCCTCAGATGCCATGGGGTGTAAACCTACCGCAGCTTCACGAGCCGATGCAATCCGGCTGATTGGACCAATGCGCGGCCCCTAACGGACCGCGCACACAGGGCGGCATGCCGCTGCGGCCATAAACATGATTGAGTCCGACGTGGACACCGAGAGAGAGCGACGCCTTCTCCCCAGAGAGCTTGATGAGGTTTCGCACGCACATCGGCCCGCTGTGATAGTCACAGCTCATCGGACAGTTCAGACAGGAAGAAGGAGTATTCATGGCCGCCATCCTCAGGCCTGGGCCAGATGGTGTTCCGCGATCAACTCCGCCTCCGCTCCCAGCCAGTCAGCCAAGTCACGCCCGTCCTCCATGCCGTGGTTCTCGTGTTTGAGATAGGCCCGGCGGGCCACATCATCGGCGGAGGGAGTGAAGCCCTCAGATGACGCAGCATCCAGCGGGGGTTGAGGGTTTTGGATCTGTTTACGGGAGCGGAGAGCGGTTGGTTTTTTCATGGCAAGTTGATCATCCATTCAAGCCCATGGTTTCGCGATGGGGTATTGTCCCCATAGCGCGTACTTGATTGGCTGATTATCGCTTGGGCCATGAAACAAAAGCTCACACATACCCGGAACAGTCTGCCAGAAAAAACCCGCATCGAGATCACCGCTCTACTTCAAGAGCGCCTGGCAGACTCCATCGACCTCATGATGCAGGCCAAACAGGCGCACTGGAATGTGAAGGGGCCAAACTTCATCGCCCTGCATGAGTTGTTCGACAAAGTCTTCATCGACGTGGGCGGTTATGTCGATGTCATCGCTGAGCGCATCGTCCAGCTTGGCGGGATTGCCCAAGGCACCATCCGTGCGGCGGCAAAGAAGTCCAGCCTGCCGGAGTACCCGCTGCAAATCTCCAGCGGTAAAAAAACATGTGGCCGAACTGGCCCACGAGATCGCTTTCTACGGAGAACTGATGCGCAAGGCCATCGTGATCGCCACGCAGCTCAAAGACGCGGATACCGCCGACATTTTCACCGAAGTCTCACGCGGCGCAGACATGAACCTCTGGTTCGTCGAGGCTCATGAGCAGGCCGAACATTAAGCCCCACTGCTGTCACTCATGAATGCACTCGTTTATCAAGGTCCAGGCCGGAAAAGCCTGGAGGACATGCCTAAACCCACCCTGCTGGAGGCCACAGACGCGGTGGTGCGCATCACCAAGACCACGATCTGCGGCACCGACCTCCACATCCTCAAAGGAGATGTAACCACCGTCGGCGAGGGCCGCATCCTAGGCCATGAGGGCATCGGCGTCATTGAGTCCACCGGGGCGAGCGTGACGCGCTTCCACCCGGGAGACCGCGTCATCGTCTCCTGCATCACCGCCTGCGGAAAATGCGAGTATTGCCAGCGTGGCATGAGTTCCCACTGCGAAAAAGGCGGCTGGATACTCGGCAACACGATCGACGGCACGCAGGCTGAGTTCGTCCGCATCCCCTGGGCGGACACCAGCCTGCATCTCATCCCCCACGATGCTGACGACGAGGCCATGGTCATGCTCAGCGACATCCTACCCACTGGCTACGAGTGTGGAGTGCTCAATGGCTGCGTGAAGCCAGGGGACACCGTGGCGATCATCGGTGCGGGCCCAGTCGGCCTCGCGGCCTTGCTGACGGCGAAGTTTTACACCCCGGCGGACATCATCATGATCGATCAGGATGATCACCGGCTCGATGTCGCCAAAAAACTCGGTGCCACCCGGCTCATCAATAACAGCAACGGCAAGGCCATGATCAAAATCATGACCATGACCTACGGTCGCGGCGTGGACGTGGCCATCGAGGCCGTCGGCATTCCCGCCACCTTCGATCTCTGCCAGACCATCATCGCCCCCGGTGGCCACATCGCCAACGTCGGCGTGCATGGCGAGAGCGTACCGCTGCATCTCGAAACACTCTGGTCGCAGAACATCACCATCACCACGCGCCTTGTCGATGCCGTCACCACACCGCTGCTCATCAAGACAGTCAAGGCCGGACGACTGCTGCCCAAACAGCTCATCTCACACCGTTTCCCGCTCAGCGAGGCACTGACGGCTTACGACACCTTTGCCAATGCCGCGCGTGAGAAGGCCTTGAAAATCATCCTGACCAACGAAGCTCCCACACCATGACTGATCAGGCGAGGGTGGGTGAACACCCCATCGCACAAGCGAGGCGACCGCCTTTGAGTCCAAGCCTATGAAAGACCACGTCTATAAGCTCATCGAACTCACCGGCACCTCGACCACCTCCATCGAAGATGCCGTCAACAAGGCGCTCAAACTCGCGCATAAAACCCTCAAGAACCTCAGTTGGTTCCAGGTGACTGAAACACGCGGCAGCATTGACAAAGGCAAAGTGCAGCACTGGCAGGTGACGATCAAAGTCGGATTCTCCGTGGAGGAATGATAAGCATGAAACCCACACCTCCCGAAGCCGAGAAGAAGCTCGGCAAAGACCTCGAGACCTTCGCGCAGCTCCCCGTGAAGACCAAGGAGCTGGAAGAACTCCAGCACCAAGCTGAAAAAGCCACGGGCGCGGAACACGCAGCCCTGCACAAGATCATCCGAGACAAGTCTAAGCAGGACGCAACACGTCTGGAAGACTCGCCATAAGTCCACCGCCTTTCCTGGGGTGAAAACCCCATGGTGGTCAGTGCGCTAGGCATGCAGGCTGAGAAACGTTATGAACCCCATCCAAGCCAAGCTGACAGACCCGTTGAACACGGACGATCTCAACGAACTGGTGCTCGAAGCAGCCGCCGCCACCACGGCTCAAAAAAATGCTCTCGAAACCAACCCGGAAAACGCCCCTGAGGCCTTGGATGAAGCCCTGGAAGCAGGAAGCCATCGTCTGGAGGTAAAACCTGCCGAGAGTGAGCAAAGCATTTCAGAACAACTCGTCGAAGCAGGCAATGATGAGGCTGACCTTGAGCAACGCCTCGTCTCAGTCATCAACAAGCGGGCGAAGGAGTAAAGCCATGCTTCCATTGACGAAGCCCGAGACGGACACCCCAACAAACGACTGGGGAGAAAGGAGCCATGTCCAGACACTCTTGCTCATGGCGGTAACAGCACTCGGTATTTACCTTTGTGGCCTGCTCGCCGCGCCATTTCTGCCTGCTCTCGCCTGGGCGCTGGCGCTGGCCGTGTTATTCGCACCGTTCCAGAAGTGGCTGGAGTCGAAGCTCGCTCATTCAGGGCTAGCCGCGATGATTGCCGTCACGGTGATCGCTTTGATAGTCGTCGTCCCAGCAGTCTTTGTAGCCCAGAAATTGGTCGTGCAGGCCGTGAAAGGCGCGCAACTCATCGAATCAAAGGTCAGCTCAGGCGAGTGGCGGCGTGCGATTGAAGCCCAGCCGCGTCTGGCACCCATCGCAGACAAAATCGAACAGGATCTGGATCTTCAAGACAGCGTTAAAACGCTCACTTCGTGGCTGAGCACCACCGCAGGCTCCATCGTCACAGGTTCCGTGTTTCAGGCGGTCAATTTCTGCATCATATTCTATCTGCTGTTCTTTTTTCTCCGGGACCGCCGCGCCGCCCTACACTCGCTCCGCTATCTCTCACCACTCTCAAAGGCAGAGATGGAACAGATGTTCGAGCGCATCAGCGGCACCATCAACGCCACCGTTTATGGAACGCTGGCGGTTTCAGCCATCCAGGGGGTTTTGGGCGGTTTGATGTTCTGGTGGCTGGGATTGCCCGCACCGCTGCTCTGGGGCGTCGTGATGGCCATCCTGGCTGTCATTCCAGTGCTCGGTGCCTTTGTCGTCTGGGTTCCTGCGGTGGCATTTCTCGCACTCGAAGGCAGTTGGGGGAACGCCGTCATCCTTGCTGTCTGGGGCATGCTCGTGGTCGGCACCATCGACAATCTGCTGCGCCCCGCACTCGTCGGGAAACAGCTCAAACTGCACACCGTTGTCGCCTTCATCTCCGTCGTCGGCGGTCTGATGCTCTTCGGACCCGCAGGCCTCATCCTCGGACCCGTAGCACTCACGATCACCACCGTGTTGCTCGAAACCTGGGTCGCTCGATCCATGCGAAAACCTTCACCCATCATTGAAACAACCCCGAGCACAGACTCCAAAAGAAACGCTCTCGATCGCTGGGAGAATGAAGGCGGTGATGTTTCCCCGTCTTGAAGGATAAACTCATCGTTCGCTCGCTATCTGCCGTGAAAGCTGTTCCAGCGCCTGATTCATGGCAGAGACGCGTGCGGTCATGGGGGGCTGAAGCATGGAGATCGGGACGATGAGACGGAAAAAGTGGGAACGGGTCTCCTTGCCTGTCACGGGTTGCAGTTTCCATGTGCCTTGGAAGATCATTTGATTCGCCGTATCCGGCTCAAACTGGGTGATTCTCAATTCGAGCAGATGTGTGTAGTCGAGGGTTGTGAAGCTCTCCACGGGCTGAATGTTCATCGAAGCGGTGAGTCGGCTCAAATTGCTCGCCATGACGCGTGAGATGCCCACATCGAGCGATTCACCCCATAGGTGCAGTGGGCTCATCTTGAGCTGTCCGTCCAACCGCGTGACGAGCTGCATGCGATCCAGATATTCGGGAATCGAAGGACGATGAATGGCTATGGCAGGTGTGGCCACTTTGAGAGCGCGATCAGGAACCAGCGGCTCCAAAAGATGGCGAATGGCGCTGTCTTTGACGGGTTTGAAGCTGCTGCAAGCGGTGAGCGCAATCAGGGCAAGGATGGAGATCGATGAGTAAATCATGGCTTGTTGTCTTTGCCGAGCAGCAGAGCGTTCGGGTTTTGTTTGAGGTCATTGGCGAGTTCTTTGATGGCTCGTGAGGCTCGCTCGGCCTCCTCCAGCACGTTTTGAAGGCGCATCAGCACCGGGGCGCGTGGATTGGTGACCTGGGAAATGTCTGCGGAGGCATTCTCGATCTTTGCGAGTGCCGTGGTGGCCTGTTGCATGATCTTCTCCAGATCTTTGAGCATGGGGTCGATGCCTTGATTCGCCTTCTTGGAAAGCTCGTTAAAACTCGCCAGCGCCTCATCGAGACTCACGATGGCTTTGCCCAGTTTTTTGTCGCTGGTGAGTGCATGCACGTCCTCGGTGATGCTCACGAGGTTGTCATTGATCTGTTTCAGGTTCAGCGCGGCGATCTGCCCCTTGGTGGTCTCCAGCACGTCTCGGAGTTCCTTCAAGACGCCCGCGAGATCGAGGCCGTTGAACTTCTGCAAGCCATCGGAAATGCTTTTGATGAGGTCGTCCAGTTCGGTGCCCAGCGTTGGCACCGTGGGAAACGGGGAGGGCGTGAAAGGCTGGTAATAGACGATGGGGGAATCGGGAAGCAGATCGAACTCAATGTAGAGCTGTCCGGTGACGAGGCTCTGCTGTTTCATCCGGGCGCGAAGTCCATCGGTGACCGCCTTGTTCACGCCATCCTCGGTCTCAAAGTCGATTTTGCCGCCTGTGGTCAAGCCGACATCGAGCAGGTCTTTCGCGGTCATCTCGACGACGACGGGAATGATTCGGCGATTCAGCTTGGGGTCGATGATGACCTGAATGGAGGTCACTCGGCCGATGCGCACACCGCCAAAGCGAACCTCTGAGCCGACTAGCAGGCCATAGGCGCTGTTTTCGAAGTAGAGGATGATGGAACTCGACTTCGCGAACAATCTGCCCGCACCAAACAGCACGAGCGCCGTGATCGTGAGCAGAAGGCCCACAAGTGTGAAGAGGCCGATGAGGGTGGGGCTGGCTTTCTTGCTCATGAGGGTGGTGTGGCGGGCGTGTCGCCGCGATTGAGGAAGAGCCGCACGGCGGGGTTGTCCGAATGGTCACGCAGCTCACACGGCGGGCCGATGGCTCCCTGCGTTTTCGTCACGGTGTCGAGAAAGAGCGCTTTCGTGCCGATGCTGAAAATGCTGGCTAGCTCATGCGTGACGATGACGATGGTGGAGCCTTGACTGTCCCGCAGGCCGAGGATCAAGTCGTCCAATCGGCGTGAGCTGAGGGGATCGAGACCCGAACCAGGCTCATCTAGGAAGAGAATGTCCGGGTCCAGTGCCATGGCCCTTGCGATGCCCGCCCGCTTCTTCATGCCACCACTGATCTGCGCCGGATAAAAGTCCTCAAAGCCGGAAAGCCCCACCAGCGCCAGTTTATAGGCCACAAGGTCGCGCACGGTCGCTGCGGCCAATTTACCGGATTCCTCCAGGGGCATCGAAATGTTTTCACCCAGCGTGAGCGATGACCACAACGCCCCAGACTGATACATGACGCCAAAACGTCGCATGAAGGCAGTGCGCTCATCAGGATCGCTCGCCGTGAAATCTTCTTCTCCATAGAGGATGCTGCCTTTGGTCGGATCTTGAAGCCCGATGAGATGACGCAGCAGGGTGCTCTTGCCACAACCGCTACCGCCCATGATGACAAAGATGTCTTTGTCCGCGATCTCGAAATTCAGGTCATGCATGACCACCAAATCGCCATAGGCCATGGTCAGGTCGCGAACGGTGATTTTGGCAGCCATGATCAGATGTCCAGAAGGGTGAAGATGGCGGCGAAAGCAGAGTCCAGCACCACGATGGCCGTGATCGAGGCCACGACAGCCTGCGTGGTGGCCTCACCGACCGCTGCGGAGGATTTGCCAGCCTGCATGCCCATCATGCAGCCGCTCATGGCGATGGTAGCGCCAAAAAAGACGCTCTTGATGATGCCGAGCGATGAGTTTGTCATGTCGATGGAGGCGAGCGTTTCATTCCAATACAACTCCGGCGGAATGCCCACGAAGGAACCCACCAGCATGCCGCCGAAGATGCCGATAATGTCGGCATAGATCGTCAGCAGTGGCATCATCAGCACTAGGGCCAGCAGCCGTGGCAGCACCAGAAAATCGAAGGGATTGAAGCCAAAGGTGCGTAGCGCATCGATCTCCTCATTGGCCTTCATGCTGCCGATATGCGCCGCGAATGCCGCCCCTGTGCGCCCGCTCATGATGATGGCCGTCATGACCACACCCATCTCCCTCACCATGGCAATGCCGACGAGATCAGCGACATACAGATTCGCTCCGAAGTGCGTGAGCTGCACATTTCCCACGAAAGCCAGAATGAGACCGATGAGGAAGCTGATGAGCGCCACAATCGGCAGCGCCTCCGCGCCGCATTGCTGCAAAGCCATCCAAAAGTCCGAGGAACGAAAACGTGCTCGCCCGGTGCAAAAACGCAGCAGTGAGAGCACGGTGAGCCCCGCAAATTCGAGGAAGGCTTGAACCTTGCCGAAGAGTGACAAAGTCATTTGGCCAAGTTTGCCGAATGCTGTGCCAGCATCCGTTGGCAGACTCGTTTCGCCCTCTTCCGGCACTGCGAGAGCCAGCGTCAGCAAGCCTCGCAGCTTCTCAGGCAATCCATCCAGCGGGGGTAGTTCCTTCTTGTCCTTCGCGGACGTGGCAGAGCCACGAAAGTGCGCGAAAAGAAACGCTGGCAAAGTGGAGTCGTATGATCCCAGTGAATCCAAGCCATAGCGCACCGGAAGCCGGTCCGGCGGCTTGCCAGTCACTTTCAACGCTGGACCATCACGCTTCCAATCGCCTGCGAGTTCCAAAGTCAGATCTTCACCGTCTTGTTTCCAAGTAGCAGTGGGTGGAGGATGAGGTTTCGTTGTCATCCGGAATTTTGTGGCGTGAGAACCATCTAAAACACCGCCTGCTTCGTCTGCCGAGGCCATGGTGTGTTGGCGCTTAGCCTCGCCGTCTTGTGAAGACAATTTTTACACGGCAAGCAATTGCCCGACCAAACCATTGTCAGAGAGTTCATGCTCCTCGAAGGTTTCAGCACTGGTATGATCAATAATCTTCCTCGCGTGCATCACGTCAGCGTCCGTGCCATGAGCGATCACGACAAACTTGCCCGTCTTGATGGCTGTCTCGTATTGCAGGATGCTGTCCTTTGGGATGCCCTGACTGTAAAGCGCCGCGCCAAGAGCACTCAAGCCCCCTACTACGATGGCACCCTCCATTGCACCGATGATCCAGCCGACAATCGGTCCAGCAAACAGCAGCGGCCCAACGCCAGGAATGAATAGAAATGCAGAGCCAAACAGCCAGCCCCAGATGCCACCCCAAAAAGCTCCCTGCGTGCCCCAGTACTTCATGCGGTCACCCGTGTTGTAGTAGCCCACCACATGCTCGTCGGTGTGGTAGTCGCGCCCGATGATCGATAGCTTCTTCATATCGAAGTCGGCATGCTGCAGTTCCTTGATCGCTTTCTCTGCCTCCGCGTGAGTTTTATAAACGGCTACGACGGCGTTGGTGTTTTTGATCTTCATAAGTGTGCTTGGTGTTAGGTGATTTGAAATCACCTGCACACTGCGAGTCTCAGTGACCGATTGCGATGGGGTGTTCGCCCCATGGTGAAAAAGAAATGCCCGCAGGATGCTCAGGGCCTCCATGAACCTCACGCACCTGCATCTTGCCCTCAATCACGTCCCTGTTCTCGGCACAGCCTTTGCGCTGGCTTTGCTCGTCTTTGGCATCTGGCGGAAGAGCAACGAACTGAAGAAAACAGCGCTCTGTGCCTTCGTCGTCATCGCGCTGATGGCCGTGCCGGCTTATCTCACCGGTGAACCTGCGGAAGACGGCGTCGAAGGGCTTCCGGGTGTCTCAGAAGCGATCATCGAGCAGCATGAAGAAGCGGCGGGCGTGGCCTTTGCCAGCATCGGGGCACTCGGCGTCATCGCGCTGCTCGGTTTGCTCGCTTTGCGGCACGGAAAAGCCGTTCCCGCGTGGTTCGCAGGCTTTATGGTTATCGTATCACTCACCGTGAGTGCCTTGATGGCCTGGACGGCCAACATCGGCGGCCAGATCCGTCACACTGAAATCCGAGTCGGAGCCGCTCCTTCGACATCCATCAGCAAGGACCGCGATTAAGCCTGCCTTCATGGACAAAGACACCCCATCGCTGCTTTCCGTGCTCTGGCAGCGCAAATCGACGCTGATCGCTGTTCTCGCCCTCACAGGTATCGTCACGCATCTCGCGCTGCGCTTCGGTTTCGATGCCAAAACGAGCACGCAGAACCTTCCGCTGCTCATCACGCTCGTCATCGGCGGTCTGCCGATGCTCTACGATTTGCTGCGGAAACTGCTGAAGCGTGAGTTTGGCTCCGATTTGCTCGGTGGCGTCTCCATCATCACCTCGGTCTTGCTCGGCGAGTATCTCGCGGGCTCCATCATCGTGCTCATGCTCGCAGGTGGCGAGGCACTGGAGAGCTACGCCTAGCGCAGCGCCTCATCGGTGCTCGCGGCTTTGGCGAAGCGCATGCCTTCTATCGCGCATCGCAAAACGGGCGCGGACATCGCCGATGCCGCTTTGGCCGGGATCGTAGTGGGCGACACGCTTGTCATCTACCCGCATGAGATCAGCCCCGTCGATGGCGAAGTCACCGAAGGCCACGGCGTCATGGACGAGTCCTACCTCACTGGGGAACCTTTCCAGATTACCAAAACCACCGGCTCGCTTGTCATTTCGGGTGCCATCAATGGAGAGACCGCGCTCACCATTCGCAACACGAAACTCGCCGCCGATTCACGCTACGCGAAGATCATGGAGGTCATGCGCGAGTCTGAGAGCAAGCGCCCGCAGCTTCAGCGCCTCGGCGATCAGATCGGAGCCATCTACACACCCGTCGCTCTCGTCGTGGCGCTACTCGCGTGGTTACTCAGCGGCGATTCATTGCGCTTCCTCGCCGTGCTGGTCATCGCCAAGCCATGCCCGCTGCTGCTTGGCATTCCCATTGCCATCATCAGCTCCATCTCGCTCTGCGCACGCCGCGCCATCATCGTGAAAAGCCCTGTCGTGCTCGAACAGATCGCCGGATGCCGCACCGCCATCTTTGATAAAACCGGCACGCTCACCTATGGCGAGCCCGCGCTCACCGAGCAGCTCAACGCCACCGGCTTTGATCCCAAAGAAGTGCTCACCCTCGTCGCCAGCCTGGAGCGCTACTCGAAGCATCCGCTCTCACGCGCCATCCTCGCTGCCGCCAAGGAACAGAACCTCTCTTTGCCCGAAGCCAACGCCGTTAGTGAGCAGCCCGGCAAGGGGCTGGTCGGCACCGTGTCTGGTCATCAACTCCAGATCACCAGCCGCAACAAACTCATCCCGCAGAACCTTCCCGGCACCGATCAGCTCCCGCCTATCGCAGGCGGGCTGGAGTGCGTCGTCGTCATCGACGGCCACTACGCCGCTGCCTTGCGCTTCCGCGATGCCCCACGGGCCGAAAGCCGCAGCTTCGTGAATCATCTCGCGCCAAAGCATCACTTCGACCGCGTCATGATCATCTCTGGCGACCGCGAATCCGAAGTCCGCTACCTCGCCGATCAAGTCGGCATCACCGAGATCCACGCACAAAAGAGCCCCGAAGAAAAACTCACCCTCGTCCGCGCCGAAACCGCCAGGGCCAAAACTCTCTATGTCGGCGATGGCATCAACGACGCCCCCGCCATGATGGCCGCCACCGTCGGCATGGCCATCGGCCAAAACAGCGATGTCACCGCCGAGGCCGCCGGAGTCGTCATCATGGACAACTCGCTCAAAAAAGTGGACGAGTTCATGCACATCAGCCGCCGCATGCGAGTCATCGCCCTGCAAAGCGCCGTCGGCGGCATGGCCCTCAGCCTCATCGGCATGACCTTCGCCGCCACCGGCCACCTCAGCCCCGTCAGCGGTGCGATTGCACAGGAAATCATCGATGTGCTTGCTGTGTTGAATGCGCTCCGGGCTGCCTTTCCGCCGATGGTGATTCATGATTTGTGAGGGTGCGCTCGAATCGCCATTCCTGAGTTACGTCAGCTCCTAGCACTAATTTTTCACCACCGAATTTAGTGGAATGCTGACAGCCTCCTCAAACCCCGTGCCCGCTCCAGGTCGTAATAGCCCAAATCGTTGCCGAGGAGCCAGAAGAAAAGCTGCAAAGCTGGGCTTTTCGCAGGCTTTGACGCATGCCACTGGTGTTTAATCAGGCAGTCGAATAGCGGCGGCTCCGTGTAGAGCCGCCGCGCCGTGTATGAATCAATTCCTGAAGGGAGTGATATCGAAGAGCTCTTTCGCCTCGATCACGCCGGTTGTTATGTTACGGGCCTGCATCTCAATGTGAGTGAGGTTGGCCACGTTGAAGCCGCGGATTCTCGCATCATAAGTCGCTGCGCCGGTAAGCGGATCGATCGCCATTGCAACGTTGAACTCGCGCCTTGTCTGTGCACCGGTAGGAGGTGTGCTGATCAGGACAGCGACGAGGCGAACGCCCTGCGGCTTGTCCACCGTGCCACGCCAGCGCGATTCATTGGCTGCAACACGAATGTTGAATCTGTCCGCAGTGATGTGGATGCCAGCGTTTGGATCGGTGAACTCGGTCAGGACTTCCTGCACAAAAATCACGTGCTCGCTGATCATGTGGCCAATGACATCAATATTGGTCTGGCCTGTGACGACCTGCTTGAAGAACTCTTCGCGAGGGATCACCGCCTCACCGAGGCCAAGCACTTCGGCGCTGAATCGTGGATCCTGATTGAACACCAGCAGCAAATCACCAATGACGAAAGAGTCTGGGCGCGTGCCATTGCCACGTGCAACGGAAGTGACCACGCCTGAGGCGACGTTTTCGGCTAGTTCGATCACGACTTCAATGTCTGGGACAAAGTATTCGTTGCCCTGCGCATCGACATAGACATGACCCGCTGACTTCAGAGTACCGCCAGTAGTGACTGGATAGGTCCAACCCGCCGGATCAGTGCCACGGAAGCCTACCCGGTCGAGGAAGTCTGCTGGCAGAGATGCTGCGTTGGCTTGGTAGCATTGCTGCACGATCTGGAAATAATTCTGCTCAATTGCGGCTTGCGCCGCGGGATCGCGCAGCAGCCCTGGGGCGCTGGCCATGTCACGGCGAGCTTCCAAGGTGTTGAAAACTGAACGTGTGGCACCTAGACGACGTGGGCCGAGATTCGCAGAGACCGCAGCTAGATCACGGTCAAAGCCTATGGCATGAGTGTCGGCGAGGCGTTCAAAGTCTGCAGCGCCGATTCCGGTGTGCGCTTCGCCATCCTGCCCGATGACGGAGGAGCCACTGATCAAAAGCGGCGTTCCGTTTACCGTGGCGGGGATGGTGATCTTCTTGCCGGTTACGAAAATGCCCTGATTGGCTATGTCGAGATTCCAGATCGGTCCTTCCGTCGCAAACAATGACAGTGGGACCTTTTGCGTGAGCACACGGCCATCTTTCATCACTGCTGTCTGCGCAGAGGCTAAAGAGCCGAGGGAGCAGAGTGCGGCTAGAGCGGCGATTACCGCCCGATTGGTGTAACCTCGCCGATTTTGGCAAGTCTGATTCTTTTCGATTTTCATATTTTGTTTGTGTTTTTGTTTTGTTTTTCCTTTTGGGAGGAAATGAGGAACTCACCTGCAGCGGGACCCATCGGTGCCGGGAGTGGATCGGACTGTTCTAGAGCGTGTGGCTATGGCCTGGGGTCGAGGGCGGACGCAGTTGACTCCTCTCCAGAAGTCGTAAAAAATTAATCACCATAATATTATGATTAACCGTAATTAATTTGGTTGTGTGTAATGTTGGTTTCGTCTTACCTTCATGAATATTATGTCTTTTAAGACTCATATTTGCTAATCATCGATTGAGTTACCTCGTTTTTTCGAAGCCCCCCTGTCTGCGGTGCGCGAAAAAAAGTTGAAGCATTGCCGAGGCACACGCTCAGCGGCCGTTGGCATGGCGTTTGGTTTGGCTCAAGTCCTGACCAAGAACGAGGTTAAAGGCCGCACGGCGAAACAATCCAGGCTGCGCGAAGCCTTTGGACACTTGGCTCGGCTGAACAAAGGCGCAGGGCGTACAGCGAAGGCTTTGATGCGTCAGTTTCGCCGCCGCCTGTATCGCCTCACAAGCGAATAAGCTGCGGCAGCGCTAAAAGATGAGGAAGCGCATGGCTGCCCCCCAGCACCCTGTGCCCGCTCCACATAAAGCGCCAACTCGACCCGACTCTCTAAAAAACAATGACCAAACATCTGGTCGCCTCCATCGGCATGGTTTTCGCCGCCACCGGCCATCTCAGACTGCCAGCGGGAGCCATCGTCCAGGAGATCATTGATAAGCTGGCGGTATTGAATGCTTTGCTTCCGGCATTCCCACCAATGCTGATTCATGATTTGTGAGGGCTGACCGGGCCATCAAAACTCAACGCCTTCCTCCATCAGCGAGCGACTCAGCAGCACTGTATCCATTCGAATGATGCATAGAACTTGAGTCGTGGCCCGGCCCACCGGCGTTTTTCCGGCCTGCTTCGACCCCGACCAACGGAAATGCTCAGTCCAAACATCCCCTCGTGGATTGAACAGTCTGGCCATCTCGCCCGTTCGCTCATCCAGCCCTGCCAGATTCAACCCCTTGTGAGAATTGCAGCGAAAACACGCCCAGCACAGATTCTCCAGCGCCGTGGCACCGCCATGCTTCTCTGCCACCACATGGTCGGCTTGAAATCGCAACTCGGCCACAGACTCGGGCAGGCGGCAATACTCGCAACGGAAGCCCGCGCGTTGTCGGATCTGGCTGCGCAATCGCGGACTCATGACCGCGATCAATGAGGCTTTGCCAGACTGCGTCGGGCTTTCGATTTCAGAAACTCCAGCGCCGTGCCCACGGAGCGATAGCTTTCCAACTCGGTCGCCTCATCGCCCGAAATCTTTCCCTGCGCCGCCCGCGCCGCTAGTGCATCAGCACGGTCCAGATCACGCTTGCTGAGCTTCAGCTCCAGCAGCGCCCGTGCAGAAGCCGAATCCAAACTGCGGCGTGCTGGCTGGATGGCACGCTCCCAGATGGCAATGCTGGAGACCGGGGCAGAAGTCGTTGTCATGCCGCAAGCATAGCAGCAGTGGGCAAAGCTTGGCAAATCCAAGTTGTGCGGCTTCCGAGGCAAGTTGGCCCAGATTTTGATCAAGGCAATGCACCGCCGATATAGGGAGAACGCAGAGCACCCGAACTCATGGCGGCTTGATCGTAGGACGGAGAGTAACATCCCGCAGATTCAGGGAGGTCAGCAGATTTTTTAGGTCGCCTTTGAAAACCCTCAACAGCCATACCGAAGCCAGTCGATGACGGAAGCAAATTGAATGAGAGCAAGGAAGTGGGAGGCAAGTTTATCGCGGCGCGTACTTGCGGAGGCCCAGTGCTTCAGGCGGCAGAAGTAGTTCTCCACCTTGTAGCGCTGACGATAGAGCTTCTTGTTGAGCCTGCGCTTCTTACGTCGGTTCGACTTGCTGGGAATGCAATGAGAGGCTCCAAGCCGCTCAAGTTGTTGACGGAGGGGATCGCTGTCGAAGCCCTTGTCGCCAACTGCCAGCAGTCCCTCAGGCGCTTCGAGCAACGGGATGACGTATTTGCCCTCGTAAGCCTGGCCTTCGATAAGCAACAGCTTCACTGGCAGGCCACGACCGTCGGT
>JBIKYB010000084.1:0-17752 GCA_044355475.1 Prosthecobacter sp. | reverse complement strand
GGCAACTTGGCATCGACTGGCAGGATAGCTTCTTTGATCATCGCCTGCGCAATGCCCAGGAAGAGAACGCCAAGCATCACTACATCCGGCACAATCCGGTGAGAAAGAATCTATGCGAGCGTCCCGAAGACTGGCCGCATCAGCTCCGCTGGTCTTCCGGCGGCTTGGTGATCGGCGGGTAGAGCTTCGGCCCGCGAACGACGGCGCTTGCGGGAGCAAGCGCCCTACCCATGACAGCGCGTTGAGAGCAATACCCCTCAACACACAACGCATCATTGCGATTGCTCATCTTCAAACTCACGTTTAAGCCAAAGCATGCCGTTGCATTCGCTGGCGGTGAACCCATTCCCATTCCATCACGATGAAAGCTCAAGACGCTAAGAAAGAGAAGAAGAAGGCTCCACAGAAGACCGCCAAGGAAAAGAAACTCGCCAAGCAGGAGAAAAAGGCCAAGCGCGGCTGATTCACCTGACACCCGGCATTGGCAGGCCGCTGGGCACGCGTTGCGGCGCTGAGGTGTCGTAGTCGTCGCTGTTCAGCGCTTCGAGGAAGGCGGCGATGGGCGCGTGGTCCTGAGGCAGCATGTTCATCTTGCGAAGCAGGGGATCAAGCGGCGGCAGAGAGGTGTCGCCACCGTCGAAGGTTTCGGCGGCTTGATCCATGAGGCGGTCATAAAAGAAAAGCACCTCTTCGAGCGAGAGATTGCCGCCGTGGTGAAAATAAGGCGCGGTGTGCTTCAAGTTGCGCAGTGTGGGCGTTCGGAACTCGTGGCGGTGTGTGGCGGAGTCGGTGAGGCCGATGGCGTGAAGCTTGAAATCGGAGAGCATGGGGCCGTTGTGGCAGAGGGCGCAGCCGGCTTTCTGAAACACCTCCATGCCGTGCTGCTGCTCGCGTGACATCGCGCTTTTGTCGCCACGCATGAAGCGGTCGAAGGGGGAGTCGGGGGTGATGAGCGTTCGCTCATACGCGGCGATGGCCTGAGTGACTTTTTCAGAGGTGATGTCGTCGTCAAATAGCCGCACATACGCGGGAATGGCTTTCAGACGTGAAACCATTGCGGGAACGGCCTCGGCTTCGCTGCACACATCGCCGCGCATCTCCTCGCGCTGGCGAATCGGGGCTAAAACCTGCGCTTCGAGGCTTTGCACGCGATTGTCCCAGAACATCGGCGACTTCGCCGGATCAAAAGGTTTGCCTGACTCGATGCCGTTGAAGGCCACGTTGAGGATCGTGGGCGTATTGCGTCGCAGTGGCATGAACTCCGCGTTCTTGACGAGTTTGCGCTCTGGTCCAACACCTGTGGCATGCACTCCGAGCGGTGTGGGCCGTGCATCCGCCCAGCCATGCTGCGGATGATGGCAAGTGGCGCATGCGACATCACGCGTGGCGGAGAGGATGGGGTCAAAGAACAGCAGGCGGCCAAGTTCGACCTTCGCACGCGTGTCCGTCGGCAACGCGGCGGAGCGGGGCAGGGCTTCGATCTTCGTGTTCGGCAGCGGATCGTCAGCGAAAGCAATGCTGGCGCTTAACCCGAGGCATGGAAGAAGCCATTTCATGCAACAGGCGCGGCCCAATGCTCACGATATTCGCGCTTGAGCAGCTTTGAGGTTTCGGCATCACCGATGAACTGCTCTTTGGCCGGATCAAACACCAGCGCCCGGCGTGTTCGGGCGGCGATGTTACCGAGATGGCAGAGCGCGGTGCTGAGATGGTTGATGGTGATGTCGGCGTTGAGTTTTGCGCCGGTGCGGATGGCGTCGAAGAAATTGGCGTGATGCGCGGCGAGATCGGGGCCGGAAGTGGGCTTGATGTCCTCAATGAGCTTATTTTTCTCGCCGTAGATCTGCCAGCTTCCCTTGGCTTTGCCTCCGATGACCATGCCTTTGGTGCCATACCAGGCGCAGCCGTTTTCGTGGCCTTCTTGGACGTAGGGGCTCCAGTCGCGCTGCTCGTAGATGAGCTGCTTCGTTTTGCCTGCGATGTCGTATTCGAAGCCGCAGTAGAGAGTGTCTGGCCACTCCTGGTCGTCATCGAAGAAGAGTTTGCTGCCTTGGCCGATGATGCGGTTCGGATGCTGCTCCACACCGAGGCCCCAGCGGGCGATGTCGATGTCATGCACGCCGTCGTTGCCGAAATCACCCGCGCCGAAGTGATGGAACCAGCGCCAGTGCGCGGGATGATAAGTGCTCTTGAACGGAACCTTCGGCACGGGGCCGAGCCACAGGTCGTAATCAAGTTCCGGTGGTGGCTCAGCATCCGGCTGGTGGCCATGATTTTTGCGAAGCTGGCTGTTCCAGGCCTTGGCGACCAAAACCTCGCCGATGATGCCGCTGCGCAGTTTTTCGATGATTTGCGCGACTCCCGCAGTGCTGCGGCTTTGTGTGCCGACCTGCATGCAGACTTTGTTTCGTGCCGCCGCCTCGATCATGAGCCGACCTTCGCGTAAATTGTGCGAGCAGGGCTTTTCCACATAGACGTGCTTGCCCGCGTTCGCCGCCAGGATCGCGCCCGGCGCATGCCAGTGATCCGGCGTGGCCATCAGCACGGCCTGCACGCTTTTGTCCTCAAGGATACGGCGCATGTCCGTCACGACCTTGGGCGTTTGTCCCGTCATTTCCTGAATCAGCTTAGCCGCCGTCTCCGCCCGTTTCGAATCGGCATCGCAGACCCACGAGAAGATCACATCGTCACGTTTGCACATCGTCTTGATGTGATTCGTCCCCATGCCGCCGGGGCCGATGAAGGCGAGGTTGATTTTGTCTTCCTTGCCTGCGGCCTTGAGGAAGGCGGGAGCCGCCAACGTGGCCAAAGCGGAGCTGCGGACGAACTGACGACGGGTGAGTGTGTTCATGGTGGTAGTCGGTGCTGTTCCGCAGCTCAAACGCCTCGAAACAGCCGATCCATGCACCGCGACCTCAATGATGTCCCGCTTTACGCTTGTGCAGCATTAGGGTGTTGCCATCGGGATCAGAGAACATGACCATGTGGCAGATCGGCGTCTCCAAAGGTCCCATCTTGATCGGTGTGTCCACTTCTTGAATACGTTTCACGGCGTCGTCGAAATCATCGACCTCCAGCGCGACTACACAGCCGTCGCCGGTGGGCTTCCAGCCTGGATAGCGCCCGATGCCCAGCGTGCCGGGGCCGATGTCGTATTCGATCCAGTGGCCGTCCTCGCCCATGTCCTGGTTCATGGTCACTTTCAGGCCGAGCACGCCTTCGTAGAAGGAACGTGCCCGCTCAATGTCCAGCACCGGATAGGATGAGAAAGCGATCTCGGAGATGTGCATGGGACAAGAGGGATGAGTTGGAGTTAAGGGGTATGAAGAACTCGATCCATAACTCTTAACGCATCACCTTTGATTCCTCACGCCGCTTTCACCGCTGCCACGATCTTCTGCGCGGCATCGGTGAGGTCGCTGGCGCTGGTGATCTTCAGGCCGCTGGCGGCCAGGGTGGCCTTGCCGGCCTCGACGTTGTTGCCTTCGAGGCGGACGACGAGCGGGATCGTCAGGGACACTTCTTTCGCGGCGGCGATGATGCCGTTGGCGATGATATCGCAGTCCATGATGCCGCCGAAGATGTTCACCAGGATGCCCTTCACGTTTGGATCACCGAGGATGATTTTGAAGGCTGCGGTGACCTGTTCCTTCGTCGCGCCGCCACCGACGTCGAGGAAGTTGGCGGGTTCGCCGCCGTGGAATTTGATGATGTCCATGGTGGACATGGCAAGGCCTGCGCCGTTGACGAGGCAGGCGATGTTGCCGTCTAGGCCGATGTAGTTGAGGCCGAACTCGCTGGCGGCGACTTCGCGTGGATCCTCTTCAGTTGTGTCACGCATGGCGGTGACGTCCTTTTGGCGGTAGAGAGCGTTGTCGTCGAAATTGAACTTCGCGTCGAGTGCCACGACCTGTCCGTCGGTGGTGATGGCGAGGGGATTGATCTCCACGAGGGAGCAGTCGGACTTGAGGTAGAGATTCCAGAGAGCGGAGAAGAGTTTCACGGCCTGATTGGCCAGCGGCCCCTGCAGGCCCAGAGAGGCGGCGACTTTGCGGCACTGGTAAGGCTGCAGGCCGAGAGCGGGATTGACGAACTCCTTGGTGATCTTCTCGGGAGTCTTTTCGGCCACTTCCTCGATGTTCATGCCGCCTTCGGTGGAGGCGATGATGGCGTGGCTGCTGCTCACACGGTCAAACAAAATGGCGAAGTAGTATTCCTTGGTGATGTCCACCGCTTTGGCGATGAGCACCTTGCTCACCAGTTTGCCCTCCGGGCCGGTTTGGTGCGTGACGAGGGTCTGGCCGAGCATCTTGCCCGCGATTTCTTCCGCCTGCTCCGGCGTGTCCACCACATGCACACCGCCTTTGAATCCGTTCTTGAAGGTGCCTTTGCCACGACCACCGGCATGCACCTGGGCTTTCACCACGAGGCCTGGGCCGCCGATCTCACGCGCTGCCTTGCCGGCTTCCTCCGCCGTGCTGGCGACGATCCCTTTGGGGCTGGCGACGCCGAATTTTTCAAACAGTTGCTTGGCTTGGTACTCGTGGATGTTCATGGGGGAAAATGGGGGAGGCGAGCCGCGATAGTAGGGGCACGACCCGAAGCGTCAAGGCGCATTCCCCGGTGAAGGAAAGAATGCCGTGCTTGCCGCGCTGAAAAGGCTGCGGCATAGCGCTGGCATGCAGATTGACGTGGTGACGCTTTTCCCGGAACTGGTCTCGGTGCCCATGGGCCTGAGCATGATGGGACGCGCCCAGGAGAAGGGAATTTTGGACCTGCGCGTGCATGATCTGCGTGAGCAGGGGCTCGGGAAACACCGTCATGTGGATGACACGCCTTACGGTGGCGGGCAGGGAATGGTGATCCGCCCGGAGCCGGTGTTTGAAACGCTGGACCGCCTGGATACACCGAAGGCGCGCATCATTTACCTCTCGCCCGCAGGCAAGCGGTTTGATCAGGCGACGGCACGGCGTCTGTCCGCCGAATCGCACCTCATTTTCCTCTCCGGCCACTACGAGGGCATCGACCACCGTATCATTGAGCACTGGGTGGATGAAGAGATCAGTCTCGGCGACTATGTGCTCACGAACGGAGCCATCGCCGCCGTGGTGGTGATGGATGCCATCGTGCGCCTGCTGCCCGGTGTGTTGGGCGATGAGATGAGCGCCGTGGAGGAGAGCTTCGGCACCAGCGGCCTGCTGGAAGCGCCGCAGTACACGAAACCTGCCGAGTATCGCGGTCTGAAGGTGCCTGACATGCTGCTCAGTGGCAATCACGCCAAGATCGCCGCATGGCGGGAGCAGCAGGCTTTGGAGCGCACGCGGACGAACCGGCCCGACCTGCTGTGAAACGAGATGCGACCGCGCATGACATTTCGTTTGACGATCTCACACGCTTCACGCTAAATAGCTCCGCGCTGCCCCGACCGGCAGAATGACGCAACGGTGAGGTGGCTGAGTGGTCGAAAGCACATCTTTGCTAAAGATGCGTAGCCTTAACAGCTACCGAGGGTTCGAATCCCTCCCTCACCGCCAGTTTTCCTCTCCTCTCCGACATCGCAGGGATTCAACCAAGAGAAACTGGCTGACGGCCTGTTATCAAGCTCATGAAGTGCCGGTCAGATGTCAGCAGTGGTGCTGGCATAGTCGGCACCTCTCACGCTTCACCTCTGACTTCTCAGGCTGGAGGTTTTCCAAAGGTGTCAGGTCACTTCACCGGCTTCGGCTTGAAAATGTCGCTGCCGGCGATTTGCAACAGGCCGTTGCGGGTCATGTAGAAGATGTCGGGATCACCTTTGACTTGGCCGAAATAGAAAGCGGTGGTGGCGTTTGGCTGAGTGGGGGAGAAGAGGATTTCAAGCTCGCGCAGCGGGCCGTCGCTGCGCCCAGGTTCGCCGAGGACGATCTGGATGGTGAGGAAGGGGGTTTTGAGCGCTTCGATGGCGGCACTGCGGTCCACCGCCCAGTCCTGGACGGTGAATTTAGCGAGATTGCCAGCGAGTTGGTCGGCTTTCACGCGGTCGATCTCGTCGCTGACATCGCGTCCTCCGCGCGTGGCTTTCCATTCGGCAGAGACGGGGTTGTATTCGAGGATGATGGGCGTGTTGGCTCCGAGGGCGAGGCTGAGCCGACGCAGGGCAAAGGTGGTGAAGCGCAGGGCACCGAGGCCTTTCCATTTGATGCCGTCGGTCGGCAGGGAAGGGAGCAGGGAAGCGTCGATGCGGTAGATGAAGGGTTCGTGCTCGTATTTGGCGAAGAACTGGGTGCTCTCCGCATTGTGGCCGAACATGAGTTTCACGGGTTTTTCGCGTGAGGGAGTCCAGGTGATGGTCTGGAAGGGAGCATCAAGCCCGTAAGGTGTCAGATCGGCGGCGGTATCAGCGGTAAATTGGAGGATCTCGTGGGTGTTGAGGGCGCTGAGAGCGCGGGCGATGCGCTCGCCATTGGCGGGGTCCCAGTTGCCATGGCGCAGCAAGTACCAGGAGCCGCCTTCGTTGCGCAGGCTGACCTCGGGATGCGCCTTGCTGTTGATGGTGAGGAATTCGAGGCGCTCACCGTCGATCTGGGCCAGGAGGTGGTCACGCAGGTTATTGGGCTGCACCCAGAGGCTGGCGAGATTCTTCGCGGCGACGGTGAAGACGGGCTTTCGCCAAGCCGCGATAGCGGTGGTGTTGGTCTGCTTTTCGTCGGCAGGCTTTTTCAGGGTGATCTCGTAGCTTTTGTCACGCGGCTTGGAGGTGATGACGATCTTGATTTCGTCCGCAGGCATGTCCGCAGCTTCGGTCTTCGTGGGGGGGCTGCTTGAGGCGGTGGCGTCCTTGGACTCGGTGACTTCGATGTTCAGAAGGGTGGAGAGCAGTTCGGTGATGCGCTCTTTGCTGCCACGGGTTCTGAGGGGTTTTTCCAAACTCCAAGGAGCATGCTCATTTTCACGAGCGAGGACGATCTGGCCGGAGGCCTGAGTGAGGGTAATCCCAGTGATGACCTCGGCTGGCAGGCGGAGGAGCTTGGGGTCACGCCAAGTCGTGGTGGGAATCTGCAGGACGAGCGGAGCTTCACTCTTGGCCAGGTACCAAGCCGGTTCCTCGCCGAGCTTTCCAGGAACCCCCATGTAGTAGTTGTTTTCGATGACGGCTGGAGAGCCAAACCAAGACTCATGCACCACGGTGTCTCCCGCGAACAACCGAACTTTGTGGCGCGGCTTGTCGAGGCCGGTCTTCTGCCATTCGCTGTCGTCAAACTCCTCGCGGTGGATGCGCTCCACCCACTCCACACCATCAAGGGTGAGGATGAGAGCGGCGACATGCTGTGGATCTGCGACATCCGGGAACGGAGCCTCGATCCGCCATGAGGCTCCGTCGCGCACGAGGGTGAGCGGAGTGTTTTCTGAGTTCAGCACCTCAATGCTTGTGACTTTGTCTTTTTCGAAGCGGGCGGGGCCGCGCTTGATCTCACGCAACTCCTGGGCGGAGGGGAAATAACGCTCGACACCCAAGATGAGTGCCCCGAGCCCGGCGACGATCAGGAACAGGATGACAGTGGTGCGCGTGTTCATGCGAAAAATCAGCTCATGCGGCCCGCCGCCCAGCCCAGATCATGAAACCGAAGCCCAGGACGATGCCCGGCAGCGTGATGGAGGTGACCCAGAAGATCAGCTCGTGCTGGCGCGAGGTGAGCTGGATGCGGTAAGAGCGCTTCGGCTTCGCGGTGATGCCGATGCGACTCTCACGAGCCATCAGCCAGTTCAGCCCGGCGGCCACAAAATCACGACCGACGGCGAGCATCGTCTGTTTGTCGAGCAGGGTGGAGTTGGACACCACGACCATGCGTGAACTTTCGGCCCGCAGGCTTTCATCTTCCACGTCACCTCGTTCAATGCTGGCGGCCAAGTAGATCGGCGGGACCGTGTCCTTCTCATCGACGACAGGCAGCTCTTCAAGGAACTGCGATTCGCCCCAGTAGCGCGGCGAGGCGCGGAGGAGTGGCAGGACGTTGATGGATTGCTCTCTGAGCGCGGGATCGTCAGAACGCAGGTCGAGAGACTCCGACTGACCGACGAGAGTGATCGAGGATGAGGCAAGGTGACGGATGAACGGCACTTCCTTCATGAACTCAGCCTGCACGGAAAACTCCTTCTTTGCACCAGTGCTCGTGCTCTCAGCTACTAGGACGCGGTCGCCACGCGGACGGACGCCGTTGAGGGCGAGGAACGCGGAAAGCCGCGCCGTCTCGCCACCCGGATCGAGCATGATGAAGAGTCCAGCACGTTTCCTCTTCCAGTATTCATCGAGCATGACGATCTCGCGTTCGGAAAGGTCATACCGCGCACCGAGCAGCAGCAGCCCGTCGGCATCGGCAGGGACTTTACTCACTTCGGAGAGGTTGATGGATACGATTTCGAAGTTCTGCTGCTTGCCGAGGTCCTGGGCGGCATTGTAGGCGTCGCTGAGAGAAGTTTCGGAGCGGCTGCCTTTGCCGACGACATAATAAAACCGGCGTACACGGCCCTCCACGACGGAGATGAGCGCGGAGCTGATGGCATCCTCCCCACGAAACTCGATGATCTGGCGGTTGGTGCTCGTGCCTGACTCGCGGATGACCAGTTCCTCCTCGGTGATGAATCGTTTGTTGTTCCCACAGCGTAGCAACACACCGTTTTGCGCGAGAGAGAGGCCCGTGTCGGCCTTGAGCTGTTCGGCACGCTCAATGTCGCGCACGGGGTCGATGGAGCGGATTTTGATGCGCTGGCGTCCGTGCAGGCGGTATTCTTCGGAGAGGGACTGCACCTCGCCATACACCTTCGAATCACGTCCGAAGACGATGTAAATCTGCACATCGCGTGAGAGATGGGACAGGTAGTTTAGCGTGTCCTGGCTCAGGGTGTACTCCTGGCCGGGGCTGAGATCCCAGCGCCAGTAGTGGCGGTAGCTGAGGCGGTTGATGCCGACGAACAGTGCCAGGGCCAGAACGACCTGAATGAAGACGTTCATGCCGATGCCGTAGCGCTTCGGCATCTCGCGTGGAGCAGCGGCGGTTTCTTGAGGCGGTTCGGAATCCGGCATGAGAGGGTGAGTTCAAACGGCGCTCACGGGCGCCAGCGGCGGAACTCCACGACGTGGTGCGTGAAGGCGAGAAACAGCAGGGACATGCTGAGGTAGTAGGCCAGCGGGCGGCTGTCGATGAGTCCGGCGGTGAAAATGCGGATGTGCTCCGTGGCGGCGAAGTAATTGACCACATCGACGATGGAGTCAGAGATTTTCCGGCCCACCACCATGATGAAAATGCCCAGCAGGAAATGCATGAGGCTCAGGGTGAAGGAAATGATCGCCGCGACGATCTGATTCGAGGTGAGTGAGGAGGCGAAGCAACCCACAGCTAGGTTAAACATGCCCATCACCACCAGGATGAGATAGGCCCCCTGCATGGCCCCGGCGGGCACCTCCACCTGCCCGGCGCTGATCCAGGAGGAGAACTTGAAGTTGAACAGGCTCGGCAGCCACAGCACGCAGTAAACAATGACCGAGGCCAAGTATTTGGAACCCACAACCTGCCAAGCGCGCACCGGCGCGGTGAACAGCGTCTCCAGCGTGCCTAGCTTTTTCTCCTCCGCGAAGAGGCGCATCGTTAGCAGCGGGAAGATGAAGAAGTAGGACAGCCAGAACCACATGGCATGGAAGGTCCAGCTCACGATGGAGCCTTCACTCGGGGCACTTTCGAGCACGGACAATGCGGCGCGGAAGGCGAAACCGTTCAAGATCATCACCAGCGCCAGCACCACATAGGCCACGGGCGAGACGAAAAAGCTGTGCAGCTCTTTTTTGAGCAGAATCCAGAAAATCCTCATAGGACGTGAGTGGGGATGTCGCCAGGAATGCCGGCGTTCATGGACAGCTCGACGAAGACATCCTCCAAAGTTGGGAGCTGTCGGTGCATCTCGCGAACGCGCCATTTTTGCTTCAAGGCGAGATCCAGCACTGCGTCTCGCACGTCATGGCCCGGCTCCACGCGAAGGGTGAAGCGCCGCCATGGATGGACCAGCAGCTTTTCTTCATTGGTTTTGCGCACGCCGGGGAGAGCCGCCAGTTTTTCCGCCAGATTGCCCACACCTTCGAGCTCGAGGTGTAGCAGGGTGGTGGAGCGGAGTTGGCGGGTCAGGTTTTCCGGGGTGTCGTTGGCACGGATGCGGCCTTGGTGGATCATCACCACGCGGTCGCAGGTCTGCTCCACCTCATGCAAAATGTGCGTGGATAGCAGCACAGTATGCTTGGACTTCAAATTGCGTAGAAGGTCACGCACCTGACGGATTTGCACCGGGTCGAGGCCGTTGGTCGGCTCGTCGAGGATCAAGAGTTTTGGCCGGTGGACGAGCGCATCCGCCAGCGCCACGCGTTGGCGGTACCCTTTGGACAAGTTGCCGATCAAACGCCGTCGCATGTCGTTGACGCCAGTCAGTTCCATCACCTCGCCCACACGCTTGCGCATGGCCAGGCCGCTGAGGCCTTTCAGCTCCGCCCGGAAGCGCAGGTACTCCTTCACCTTCATGTCAGTGTAGAGCGGGGCCATTTCTGGCATGTAGCCGACGGAGCGCCGCACATCGAGAGAATGGTGAAACACGTCAAAACCCGCCACCAGAGCGCGTCCAGACGTGGCGGGCATGTAACCGCTCAAAATGCGCATCGTGGTCGATTTTCCGGCCCCGTTTGGCCCCAGAAAGCCCACGATTTCCCCCGGTTCGACCTGGAAGGAGATGTTGTTCACCGCAGTCCGCCCGGCGTACTGCTTGGTGAGGTTCTGTACATCAATCATGGACCGGGAAGAGAGGAGTTGGCGGGTGGGAAGGGAAAAGAAATTAAACCTTATGCCCGCCTGAAAGACAATGCGCAATCACCCATTCGCAAAATTGAGCAGCAGCGGCTCACACACGCCGTGTTTCACGCTCCGTGGCGCGGGCGGCGGCGCTATTTTGGAAATGCGTGATCGCGGCGGCTAGGGCGTCGGCAGCATCGGGAGACGGGGTTTCCCGCAGGCGGAGCTGGGCGCGGATCATGAAGGCCACCTGGTCCTTTTGCGCGGCTCCACGACCCACGGCGGCCTGTTTGATCTCACGCGGGGCGTATTCATAAATCGGCAGACCATGCTCGGCGGCGGCGATCAAGCATGCACCACGCGCCGTTCCAAGCACGATGGCTGTTTTGAAGCTCTGCACGAAGATCGTCGATTCGATGGCGCAAACCGTCGGTGCGTGCTCGCGGATGACCTCCAGCAGCCCTTCACGGATGGCCACGAGGCAGCCGGAGGGCAGCAGATTGGGCTTGTTGTGAATGACGCCCCAAGCCAGGGCTTTCAACTGGCCTTTTTCGCATTCCACCACCGCCCAGCCCGTTTTCCGCAGGGCGGGGTCGATGGCGAGCACGCGCTCGACCGCGCTGGCGGCGGGTGGATCGCTACTGCGGATGATGCGGGCCATCAGCGGCGTTGTTTGGACCCGCCTTGGCCCAGGCGGAACAATTGATCCACCGAGACCGCGCCCGATCCATATAAGAGCAGTGTCACGGCGATGAATAGATACAGCCATGCGGCCTCAACCTGCACGGAGCCAGCTTTTTGTAGAATCACGAGTGCGGTGATGACCACGGGCAGAAAAATGACCGCAAACAAGCGGGTGAGGAAGCCAATGACCCAGCTCAAAGCCACGCCTGCGACGACAACTGCGGTAATGGGAGCGATCAGGTGCGGGTAGGGCAGTCCGGCCTCGTGAAAGGCCGTGACCCAGGCCCAGGGCTGCTCTTTCCAGAAAAAATGATACGCGCTGAGCGCCCCGCCCAAACCGTGCCGCACCATGAGCAGTGTCCCGGCACCGATGCGCATGATGGCGACGGTTTTGAACAAAGAGCCAAGCGGATTCTGCGGCACGCTGGGATTGCCTCCGGTGTATTCGAGCATGAATTAGATGTCTGGAGAAAGGGTGATGATGTCGCCAGCCTTGGGTTCCCAGTCGTTGCTGGCGTTCTCCAGCGAGGTGAAGAAACGGCGCTGGCCTTCGCGGGTGATGTAAACGCCGTGCGCCGTGGAGCCAGCCTTGCGCCCGCCGGAGACCGTTACCGCCCGCTCCACGGTCATGTCTTCAAACACGGGGATGAACTCGGCCTCGCGCACGTCGCCATTGATCGAGACGACCGGGGTGTTCTCCACCGAGATGATGTGAACGGTGATGGGGCGGGAGTTGCGGCCTGCCAGACGAAAAGCGGCGGCGATGGCCTCGGCTGCCTTGGGCAGTGTCAAACCGCCGACCCGGGCCGTGCCCACGCTGCCGAGCGGTAGTAGGCCCTGCGTATCCACCATGGAGATGTCACGGTAGATGCGTGCCGTGCCACGCGCTCCTTCATACGCTTCCACCCGCACGGTGTGGCCGTAGCCGAGCGTTCCGCGTGAGTTGAAAGGGACGGTGGGATCTTCTCCATCCACTTGATCCTTGTCCGGCATGCCGGGCACCAGATCGGTGACGGTTCGCAGGCTAGGCAGCGGAATCTTGGGCATTTTGAATTCAGGGTCGAGAGCCTGGATCATGCTGCATGCGTTGAGCGTGAGCATGGCAAATGCGGCGGTCAGGAGGGAGAAAACAGCGCGGATCATGAGATTGGATGAACTGAACTGACATGATGGAAGCCCCGCCGGGTGATGGCAAGGAGCTTTCACCATCCATGCGTCGAGCGGGTCACTTCTTGACCAGCTCGATGGCCTTCAGCCGGAAAAGCTGCTGCCGCTCCGGCACCTCCAGCGCACTGAGGCGCAGGCGGTAGATGCCAGGACGCTTGATCTCGACCTCGCCGACGATGCAGGAGCGAAACTCCTGTGCGCTCCCGGTTCGCACGACGCTGGTGCGCAGGGTTTTACCCGCGATGACGACCTGATACACGCCCTCGTGCTGCGATTCGGAGGCCTGGCGCACGGCGATCTCATACTTGCCGGGCTGGTCGAATTGCAGATGCCAAGAGGCCCAGTCGCCCACGCTGAGCCAGTTCACCAAAATGTCTGCCATCAAATCCATGGCACCCAGCTTCGGGTAGTCAGCTTTTTCGGCGGAAATCGTGCTGCTGTCAGTCACCGCAGTGACTTTAGTCAGTGCGGCGTTGATGCCCTTGCTCATGGCCGTGGCTTGGGCCTTGCGCTGTGGGTCGCTCACAGACAGCGCGTCAAAAAACGCAGCGGCCTGCGGATCGGTGAGGCGGCTGACTGCGGCGAGCGCCTGGTCTTTTTCACGCACGTCCTTGGAGGCTTCGTAAAGCCGCTGCGCCTGTGCAAACAGGTCGGACTGTGGCAGTTCGCCCGACTGCGAGCAGAGTTGCGTGGCGGCCGTCAGCAGCAGCAGGCGGCAGGCGGGATCACTTTCACGCGGCAGACGTGCGGCGAGCGCGGGCAGGGGATCAGAAGACGGCCATTGGGCGATGGCACTGAGAGCGGCTTTTCGCACATTAACGGCGGGATCCGCCACGGCCTCCATGATTACCGCGAGCGAATCCCCGCCGCCCACACGGCCAAGCACCCGCAGCAGCAGCGCCCTCACTGCATCCTTCGTGTCTCCACCGCGATAGGCCGCAATGACCGGCGCAACGGCGCTGTTGCGGTCGCTTTGCGCCTCGATGGCCGAAACGGCGGCCTGCTCGGCGAAATCGGCCTCCTTGTCTGGCACATTGGGCAGTTCAGCCAAAAGCGGGGCGAGATCATCCCCCTGCGTGACGAAGCCCAGCGCGGTCCACGCTGCGCGGCGCACGTTGCTGTCAGCGTCACGCACCAGCGGCAGGATGTTTGGGAAAGTGTCGCCGATCTCGCGCAAACCGATGATTTTAACGAGGTTGGCCTTCGCCATGGGATTTTTGGCGGAGCTGAGGTGACTTACCAGCATATTATTGACGACGTCTCCACCTTCCGCCTGGCTCAGAGCTTGCGCAGCCGCGGCACTGGTCTTGGGATTTTCCAGGTAATCAAACAGCAGGCGCATGTCCAGGTCTGTGACCTGCGGTTTGTCAGCGTTGGCGATCTCCGCAAAGCGCTGCTGGCGTCCGGCCTCGCGTGAGCGCTCAATGAAGCGCTTCACTCCAAAACCGCCGATGAGAATGACAAGAAATGGCAGCGTCACGGACGCCCATTTTGGAAAACCGGCCTTGGCGGGGCGTGAGGGCAGGGTAGGCAGCGGCGTGGCGCGACTGGCACCGGTCACGAGTTTGGAGGAGGAACTGCCGGTCGTGCTGCCAGTGACCAGGCGTGAGGAACTCGTTCCCACCGTCCCGGTGATCAGTTTTTTGGTTCCGAGGCCGGTACCCGCACCGGTTTCTGCCGTGGTGTTTGCGTAAACTTGAAGTGCTTCAGCGATTGAGGCTGGGCGGTTGGCCGGGTTACGGTTGATGAGCCAGTCCACCCACTGCACGAGGTTTGCGGGCAGATCTGGGCGCAGGGCGGCCAGTGGCGTGAGGCGGTGGTACAAATGCGCCACCATCACCTGGGGGTTCGTGTCACCGGTGAAGGGATACTTTTGCGTCAGCGCGTAATAGAAAATGCAGCCCAGTGCATAAATGTCCGTGCGCACATCCACATCGGCGCGCTCGAACTGCTCTGGCGCCATGAAGTGGACGGAGCCAAACAGGCCGCCCTGCTCGTCCGTGTCCTGCTGCACTGGCTGCTGGGCCGTTTTCGCCAGTCCGAAGTCGAGAATCTTCACCTGAAAGCGTCCGGCGTTCAGCCACTGCACCATGAGGTTTCCGGGTTTCAGGTCCAGATGGATGATACCCTGCTCGTGGGCAGCGCTCATGCCTTCCAAGACCTGACGGACCAGGGAGTCGAAGTCCTCCAGTGTCAGCGCCCCGCGCATGATGATGTCCTCCAGCGTCTCGCCCTTCACCAGCTCCATCACGATGAAACCGCCCTCTTCATCCACACCCGCGTCATGTACGGTGACGATGTTCGGATGCTGGAGGACGGACTGCTGCTGCGCCTCGCGGATGAGCATGTCCATGGCCGTTCCAAGGTCGTCCGCCTTATCCATTCGGATGCGTTTCACCGCCACTTCGCGTCCCAGTTGGCGGTCGCGGGCCCTGAAGACTGTTCCCAGGCCGCCTTCGGCAATCGGGGCGATGAGTTCGTAGCGCTCGTTCATTGGGGGCGGATGCTGGCACTTCCAGCCTTTCACGCAATGAAACTTTCGCTCGATTCTCCACCTGTGCTAAACTCACGCCTTAACATCATGCCTCTGCTGCAAGTCCAGGATCTCAAAATTCACTTCCCCGTGCGCGGGGGCTGGTTTGGCCGTACCACCGACGTCATCAAGGCGGTGGACAAAGTCAGCTTCGATGTCGAGGAGGGCAGCACCGTCGGTCTCGTGGGGGAAAGCGGCAGCGGCAAATCGACCGTTGCCCGCGCTTTGTTGAAACTCACACCCGTCACTGGCGGCACGGTCACTTACCAAGGCCGCGAAATTCTCAGCATGCCGGAGTCAGAGTTTCGTCCGCTGCGCAAGGAGATGCAGATGGTGTTTCAAGACCCCATCGGCTCTCTCAATCCGCGCATGACCGTCGAGTCCATCCTCGCCGAGCCGCAGCAGATCCACTTCAAGCAGCAGAGCCGCGACGAGCACCGAGAGGTCTCCGCCCTGCTGCTGCGCAAGGTCGGCCTGCCGGAGAATGCGCTTCAGCGTTACCCGCACGAGTTCAGCGGCGGCCAGCGCCAGCGCATCGGCATCGCGCGCGCCCTCGCCGTGCGGCCGAAGTTCCTCATCTGCGACGAGCCTGTGAGCGCTCTCGACGTCAGCGTGCAGGCGCAGATTTTGAACCTGCTCAAGGACCTGCAGGAAGAATTCAAGCTCACCCTCCTTTTCATCGCTCACGACCTTGCCGTCGTCCGCCACATGAGCGACCGCATCGTCGTCATGCACCACGGCAAAGTCGTCGAGCAGGGCGATGCCGATGAACTCTGCGAAAATCCCCGCCACGACTACACCCAACGCCTGCTCGAAGCCGTCCCCGCTCTCATTTAACAAAGCCTCAGGTGTGTGCGGCGCTGGCAAATGACGAATGACTAAAACCGAATGACGAATGAACTCCCAATGCCCGAATACCGAATGATCTGCCGTTTCGCGGTCAGGTTCGTCGTTCGGCTTTGGACCTCTAACTTCTCAATTCTAACCTCTAACTTCTGCATTCGTCATTCGTCATTCTGATTTCGTCATTAGGCTCCTCCCGCCTCATCCCTGATCCTCTTTCCCTGCCTCCATGACTCCTCTCTTCAAAAAATTCCTCGGCATGAACTGGCTGCTCGTGCTGAACATTGCCGGACTCATCGTCTTCGGCGTGTATGCCATCTTCAATGCCTCCGCGCACAAGGAAGAGGCCGAGTTTGCCTTCAAATGGCGCGACCAGATCCGCTGGGTCTTCATGGGCTTGCCGTTCTTCTTTGCCGCCTCGTTGCTCGACTACAAATGGATTCGCTGGGCCTGCCTGCCCATGTATCTGGCTGGCATCGGCGGCCTTGTCGCTGTGCTGCTCATTGGGGTGGAGATCGGCGGGAACAAAGCCTGGATTCGTGTCGGCGGCATGATGATCCAGCCCTCCCAGTTTGCCATCATGTCTGGCATCCTTATCCTCGCTGTCATCTTTGGCGAGCTGCCACGCCTGCTGCCTGTCTTCCGTCGCCCCTGGCTACGCATCATGCTGGCGGGCATGGTTGCCGGGGTGCCCGCCATCATGGTCATCAAGGAAGACTTGGGCTCTGGCCTCGTCTGGGGTCCGGTCTTCTTGTCCATGATGCTCATCGGCAGCATCCCGCTGCGCTACCTCATCACCCTGATGCTCTGCGTCGCCAGTTTCGTGCCGCTGGTGTATGTCTTCGCCCTCAAGCCCTACCAGCAAGCCCGTATCAACTCGACGTGGTACATGATGACCAACCAGCTCGACAAGGTGGACCTGCAAAACGAAGGCTGGGTGGCCAAGCACCTGCAAATCGCCGTCTCCACCGGAGGATTGGAAGGGAAGGGGCCGGAGTCGAAAAAAGTCCCGGATCAAGCCTCCATCCACCGCACCTTCTTCCCCCACGAGTCCATCAACGACTTCATCTTCGGCGTTATCGCCGAGGAGTTCGGTTTCCGCGGCTCCGTGCTTGTGCTCTCTGGCATGGCCCTGCTCTTGTTGCAGGGCATCTTCGTCGCCTTCTGTGCGCGCGACCAGCTCGGGCGGCTCATCGTCGTCGGTGTGGTGGCCATGTTCTTCGTCCATACCTTTCAGAATGCCGGCATGAATCTCGTCATGCTGCCCGTCATCGGTCTGCCCATGCCCTTCGTCAGCTACGGTGGCACCTTCGTCATTGTCACCCTCTTCCTCATGGGCATGGTCCAAAGCGTCTGGGTCCACCGCAACATCTCTGCCGTGAAGAAAAAACGCAGCGTCAACGGCGGTCGCGATGACGACGAAGAATAGGGCACTCCCCATGGAGACTTCGGTCAACGAAGTTGACGGTTCATCGTTCGCAGTAGCCTGTTGCGGAAAATGGCTCAACGGAACCAAGACGCGGTGATGATTGGCAGAAGAATGAAGGCAGGAGAGTGAATCCTATTTTTCGCCCCCCCTTTTTTGTCAGCCCATGAGGTGCAACGGATTATTGGACCAAAGACTCCCTTAATTTAGGGTTCGGTTATGGGCTTGGGTTTCGAACTGGTTGGGGGTGAGGTATCCGAGGGCGGAGTGTTTGCGCTGGTGGTTGTAGTAGCC
>JBIKYB010000083.1:0-17763 GCA_044355475.1 Prosthecobacter sp. | reverse complement strand
AAATCGCAATGTCATCATCAGCGACTGCAATTTGTATCACAACAGCGGTGTGGGTGTGTTTTATGATCACGTCGATCTGCATCAGTCGAACATCATCGGCAGCCACATCAGCTACAATGCCGGCGGTGGCGTGGTGACACGCGGCGGGGGCGTGAGAAATCTCCACATCGGCACCTGCGACATCGAGAGCAACATGGCTCCCGACGCTCCGCCAACCGCGAATGTGCTCATCGACTGCACCGACGGCTCCACGGCGGAGGTCAGCATCACCGGCTGCACCATCCAGCACAATCCCTCGCCTAGCGCGGCGAACGTGCGCTTCATTGGCAAAGGTAAGCCGCGTGGTGACGATGACACCACTCAGTGGGGCCATCTTAGCATCTGTGACAACGTGCTGAGCGACGTGGAGGTGAACATCGACCTCCAGCATGTGCGCGGCGCGGTGATCACCGGCAACACCTTCGGCGGCGGCTACGAGCACGATCTGCTCGCGGTCGGCTGCAGCAACCTCGCCATCGGCCCGAACACCTTTGACCGCAACCCGCCCTACTATCGAGGCAAAGCTGAGGCGGCGAAAGGCGGCCTCGTCTTCCATGACTCGCGCGACATCACCCTCACCGGCCTGCACATCGACGGCGTGCGCACGCATCCCGCCGCTTTGCAGATCGAGAACAGCGACACCTTCAATATCTCAGGTTGCACCATCCTCGACAGCGACGGCGCAGGCCTCTTGCTCAAGAACGTAACCAACAGCCTCGTCACGGGCTGTCTCATCGCTGATCGTCGCCAAGACCGCCAACCCGCTCCCTTGCTGCGAATCGAAGGCGGCGCGGACAACACCTTCGCCAACAACAAGCTCGCTCATGGCGAAGCCAAGTAACCCTCACTTCTATGCGTCTGCTCATTCTCGCTTTCATCGCGCTTCAATCCCTCCCTGCGGCCGATTTTCACGCTACCACCTGCGAAGGTATTTATCCGCGACATCTCCAAGGCATCTGCACGAATGACAAAGACGCCATTTATTGGTGCTGGACCGATTTCCTGGTCAAAACCGACACCGACGGACATGTGCTCCAAAAAGTGCCGGTGGCGAATCATCACGGGGATCTCTGCTTTCACGCCGGACGCGTCTGTGTCGCCACCAACCTCGCGAAGTTCAACCGGCCCGCTGGCGAGGCCGATTCGTGGGTCTATGTCTATGATGGCGACACCCTCGCCGAACTCGCAAAGCATCGCGTGCCCGAACTGGTTCACGGCGCGGGCGGCGTGGCCTGGCACGACGGCAAATTCATCATCGTCGGCGGCCTCCCGCCCGGCGTGAACGAAAACTACGCCTACGAGTATGACGAGAACTTCAAGTTCGTGACGCGCCACGTCATCGCCAGCGGCTACACACTCATGGGCATTCAAACCGCCGCGCAGGCCGATGGCGCGTGGTGGTTCGGCTGCTATGGGAAGCCCGCAGTGCTGCTGCGTGCCGACAACAAGTTCCAATTCACCGGCAAATGGGAGTTCAATGCCTCGGTGGGCATCGCGCCGATCAGCGGTGGGCGTTTTCTCATCGCGCAGAACACCCCCGTAAAAGGGAAGGGCCACTCCGCGAAGGTCTTGATCGCCAAACTGGATCTGAAAGCCGGCCTGGTGATCGAGAAGTGATCGCGCGGGTCACTTTGCGTGCACGGATTTGAAATCGTATCCCTTCACCGCCTCGGCGGCGAGCGTGGAAAGGCGATGATGAAGCTGATAAACCTCGGGACGCGTATCTTTGCCATCGGGGCCGTAGCGATTGCAGAGGAAGATCACGAAGGTGCGCGAGAACGGATCGATCCACAGCATCTGTCCGGTCCAGCCGGTGTGGCCGTAGCCGCCGATGGGGAACAGCGCGCCGCGAGGCAGTGTGTAGTCGTGTGGCGGTGTGCGGTAGGGCGTGTTGATGTCCCAGCCGAGGCCGCGCTGCACCGGCAGGCTCTTCGCCGACGGGCTGCGCAGGTCTGGCGGACTCTGCACGCTGGTCATGAGCTTGATTGTTTCAGGCTTAAAGACACGCACGCCGTCGAGCTCGCCGTGATTTAGCATCATGCGGGCAAAACGCGCGATGTCCGCCGTGGTGGTGAAAAGCGAAGCGTGCGCCTCGATGCCGCCCGCGAGCCGCGCCACCTTGTCATCCACCAGACCGCGCTCCGGCGCACTCGACGGTGCGACACGACGCAGCGACTCGCCGCCCGGTCGAAACACGGTGTCCGTCATGCGCAGCGGCTCGAAAAGCTCGCGCGTGCAGAAGTCGTCGAAACGTCGGCCTGTCACACGCTCGATCACCGCACCGAGCACCATGCTGCCGACGCTGCTGTAGGAAAATGCGCTTCCAGGCTCAAACATCGGACGCGTGTGGCACAACTGGGCGACCGCCTCCTCGTGATTGCGAAACGGCTGCGTCTTCGGATCGAGGTTCACCGGCATTCCCGACGTGTGCAGCAGCAGATGGCGCACGGCGATCTTCTCGCGGCCATCGCCCGTGAACTCGGGCAGATATTTCGAGGCAGGTTCGTCGAGTTTCACCAGACCGCGCTCCACGCACAACATCGCAGCGCTGGCAGCCGCCACCACCTTCGTGACCGACGCCACATCGAAGAGCGTGTCTTCCGTCATCGCCTCAGGCTTCGGCTTCAGCGCCCGCTGGCCGAAGGCCTTGTGATACGACTCGCCCTCGCGCTCCACCCACAGCGCCGCGCCGATAATTTTTCCATCGGCAATCGCTTGCAGCACCGGCTTGTCGAGCGCCGCCAGCTTGTCGCGATGAAATGCCTCGCCGTGAGCCGTGTGGAAGCACGTCAGCAGCAGGATCGTGTGGAAGATGCGTTTCATGGCTTGAGCTCCTTGATGAACACGTTACGAAACTCCACCGCGTCCTTGTGATTCTGGAGCGTGAGCTGTCCTTCCGCAGGGATGTCTTTCACGCGGGCACCCTGGATGACTGGTGTGCCGTTGAGCGTCACATCCACGCGATCACCGCGCAGCGTGATGATGAAGCGATTCCACTCACCGGGGCCATTGTCGGCACGGATGCTCGGCATTGTCTTCAGGCGCTCGTCTTGGGTGGCGGAGAGGTCTTTGAATTTCGTGCCCACCTCGCCGCTGCCGCAGGGCTGGCACCAGATATTCACCTGCGCCGCACGGGCACCGCGCAGGTAGATGCCGCTGTCGCCCCACGTGAGATTGTCCTTCATGATTACCTTGCCATCGCCGTCGAGATGGAACTGCCCGTCGTCGGTGAGCCACTGATGCGGTTTCACGACCGGCTTTCCCATGAGCCGCCAGTCGATCATCATTATGAAGTCCTTGTACTTCTTCGCAGTGGAAAGGTTGTAGTCCTTCCCGCTCACCCGTTTCGGTTCATCCGTGCGCAGCCGGATGACTCCATCCGCGACTTCCCACACGCCATCGAGATGCGGCGGATGATCCCAGCCCGTCCACGTGGCACCATCGAAGAGCGAGGTGAAGCCGGTGGTGTCAGGCTTGTTGCTGGTCGGTTCAGCCGCGAGGGCACACCACCGAAGAATGAAGAGGAAGAGAAGGCATTTCATGAAGACAGTCAGGAGCAACGTACGCGGCGACGCATTCTCTCGTGGCAGCGTTGGTAAGCCGATTCCGATGATCGAGCCGTTCAGCGGCGAGCGTTCCTTTGCGGCCGCATGAAAACCACGCTCTTCGTCTGCTTCGCCCTCATTCATCTCCTTGCCGCTGCGCAGGCTCAGCCTGTCTTCAAAGCCGGTGCCGCCACCAGCAACATCACGCCGCCGCTGGGCATGGAGATCGTGGGAAACTTCGCGCCGCGCCCCGTCGCGAAGCATGTGCACGATGAACTTCATGTGCGCTGCCTCGCGCTCGATGATGGCACAACAAAGCTCGTCTTTGCCGTGGCGGACACGATTTCGCTCGGACGCGATGTTTGGGACGAGGCGAAGAAGAAGCTCGAAGCCGCGACGGGCATCCCGGTGGCTAACATGATGTTCTCCGGCACGCACACGCACTCCAGTGTGTCGGCGATCACAAACAAGGATTCGTCGCTCGATTATCGCCGCTTCATCATCTCCCGCGTGGTGGATGGGGTGCGGCGTGCGGTGAACAATCTGGAGCCTGCACGCATCGCCTGGGGATCTGGGAAGCTGCCGCAGCATGTCTTCAATCGCCGCTGGCTGCTGCAAGACGGCGTTACGAACGATAACCCGTTTGGTGGCAGAGATCGTGCGGTGATGAATCCGAGTAGCCTGCTACGCTCGCGACTCGCAGGGCCTGCGGGGCCGACGAATCCTGAGGTGTATTGCCTCTCCGTGCAGGCTGCCGATGGACGCCAGATCGCGCTCATGGCGAACTACTGGCTGCACTACGTCGGCGGCGTGAACAAAGAAGATTTGTCAGCGGATTACTTCGGCGAGTTCTGCCGCCGCATTGAAGAAAAGCTGGGCGCACCCTGCGTCGGCATCTTGGCAAATGGCCCCTGTGGTGATGTGAACAACAACGACTACAGCGGCAAAACGCCGACCGTGAAACGCGAACCCTACGAGAAGATCAAACTCGTCGCGGGCGACCTCGCACAAGAAGTGCTGCATGTGCGCGAGACCCTGAAACATCAAGACTGGGTGCCGCTGAAAGCTGCCGCAAGCGATTTGGAGCTTGGTGTGCGTCGTCCAACACCGGAGATGATCGCATGGGCGGAAAGCGTGCTCGCCAAACCCAAAGACGCCACGCCCACGCATCGTCTGGAGCAGCCGTATGCCGAACGCACGCTCGCCGCACGCGATGCGAAGCCGGACACCGTGCAAGCCGTCATCCAGGCCTTCCGCATTGGCGACCTCGGCATCGCGTCGATCCCCTTCGAGGTCTTCACGGAGATCGGACTCGAAATCAAAGCTCGCAGCCCATTTGCAGACACCTTCACCATCGAACTCGCCAACGGCAGCAATGGCTACCTGCCCACTCCGAAGCATCACGACCTCGGCGGCTACGAAACCTGGCTCGGCACCAACCGCGTCGAACGCGAAGCCTCCGTGAAGATCGCGACGAGGACACTGGAGATGCTTCAACGGGTTCATACCGCACCATGATCTTGCGCCTTCGTCACCTCATCGTCGCCGCTTGTTTGAGCGCCCTGGCGCAGGCGGACGTCGTGCGCATCGAGATCGTCGAGCGATCGTCCTTTGCCGATGGCAAGGCTTTTGGCCCGGCGGGTGCCTATGAACGCCTCAAGGGTCGGATGTTCATCGAGACGGATCCTGCCAACAAAGCCAACGAACGCATCAGCGACCTCCAGCGGGCACCACGCAATGCCCGAGGCAAGGTCGAGAGTTGGACGGACTTCTTTCTGCTGAAACCGGTCGATGCGGCCAAAGGCAACGGCGTGCTGCTCTACGACGTGAACAATCGCGGCAACATGCTGGCGCTGTGGACCTTCAACGATGGCGAGCGGACAAATGATCCGAAAACAGCGGTGCATGCCGGGCATGGCTTTCTCATGAAGCATGGCTTTTCCGTGCTGTGGTGCGGCTGGAATGGGGAGGTGCAGGCGGATGACACGCAGCGCCTGTTGTGCGGCCTGCCAGTGGCGACGGAGAACGGCCAGACGATCACCGGCCAAGCGCATCTGGAGATCACGAGCACGGAACAAGTCTTCAGCCGAGCCTTCTCGTGGAGCCCGTGGGGCATCGGCGCGGCGTTTCCATCGGTGAATCTCGACAACGCCGATGCCACGCTCACGATGCGGCCGCATCGCGGCGAGGATGGCATCGAGGTACCGCGTGCGGAGTGGGCGTTTGGACGTTGGGAGAAGGAGAAGCTCATTCCCGATGCCACGCATGTCTATGTGAAGGCCGGTTTGCGGCCCGGTTGGCTCTACGACCTCGTTCACACGGCCAAAGAGCCTCGCGTGACCGGTCTCGGCCTCACGGCGATGCGGGATTGCGTTGCGTTCTTTCGTCACTGCGATGCCAAATTGAATCCACTGGCGGGCGCGGTGCAAAAGGCCTGCGTCTTCGGCATCTCGCAGTCCGGCCGCGTCATTCATCACTTCCTCTACGAAGGCCTGAATGGTGATGAGCAGGGCCGCATCGTCTTCGACGGTGCCTTGATCCACGTTGCGGGCTCCGGCAAAGGCATGTTCAACCATCGCTTCCGCATGAGCACGGAGTATGGCACGCAGCACGAGGGCCATCTTTCCGGCAGCGAGTTCTTCCCGCTGGCTCCGTTGCCGCAAACTGATCCCGTCACGGGTGATTCAGGCGACTCGCTTGCTCGTTCGCGGAAATCCGGCCACACGCCGCGCATCCTCTTCACGCAAACCTCGACCGAATACTGGAGCCGCGCCGCCTCGCTGCTGCACACCGATGTGGAGGGCAAAACCGATCTCACGCTGCCTGACGACGTGCGTGTGTATCTCGTGGCCGGCGCAGAGCACCTCGGCAAGAGCGACGGTACACCCGGCATCTGCCAGCAGCCGCGCAACACACTCGATGATCGCGGCCCCGTGCTGCGTGCGATGCTGCTGCATCTCGTCAATTGGGTTCAAAACGGCAAAACACCGCCGCCGAGCCGTCATCCGCGTCTCGCGGATCAAAGTCTCGTGACCTTCGACACCTGGAAATCTCAGTTTCCGAAGATCCAAGGCGTCCACCTGCCCACCCATGCCTACCAGCCACCGCGACTCGATTTCGGCCTGCGCTTCCACCGCGAAGGCATCGCCGATATCATTCCACCAAAGGCCGGTAAGCCCTTCCAGACACGCCTGCCCGCCGTGAACGCTGACGGCAATGAAACCAGCGGCATCGTGCTGCCTGAAGTCGCCGTGCCCCTCGGCACCTACACCGGCTGGAACCTCCGCTCACCTCAAGCCGGTGCCGAAACGATGCTCTCGCCCCTCGACGGCATGTTCATCCCGTTTGCAAAGACCAAAGCCGAACGCGAGAAGACCGGCGACCCGCGTCTTTCGCTCGAAGAACGCTATCCGACGCAGGCGGAGTATCTCTCGCGCCTCACCGACGCGGCGAAGAAGCTCCAGACCGAGGGCTTTCTGCTTAATGAAGATGTCACGAGGATCATCGAACGGGCGTCAGCAAAGTAGTCATCTTGCTTCGCAAGAAAAGTTTTGGATTTTGCCGCATGTCAAAGTGGCGTTTGGACAAGCAGATATTAAGACACGATCTCCCTTACCACACTCCCGTAGAGGTCTGTCAGGCGCATGTTCCGGCCGCCGAAGCGGTAGGTGAGCTTTTCGTGGTCGAAGCCGAGCAGGTGCAGCACCGTGGCGTTCCAGTCGTGGATGTGGACTTTGCCGGTGATGGCTTCGTAGCCGTGATCATCGGTTTCGCCGTGGGAGAAACCGCCTTTGACGCCGCCGCCGGCCATCCAGAGGGTGTAGCCATTGTGCTGGTGGTCGCGGCCATTGCCATCGGGCGAGTAGGAGGTGCGTCCAAACTCGCCGCCCCAGATGACGAGCGTGTCTTTGAGCAGATCACGCTGTTTGAGATCCGCCAGCAGTCCGGCGATGGGTTTGTCGGTTTGGGCGCAGTTTTGGCCGAGCGCGGTCTGGATGTTGGCGTGCTGGTCCCATGAGCCGTGGCCGAGTTCGATGAAGCGCACGCCCGCCTCGGCGAATCGCCGTGCGAGCAGGCACTGGCGGCCAAAACCATCCGTGGGGTCTTCATTGATGCCGTAGAGCGCGAGTGTCTGCGGCGATTCTCCCGCGAGATCCATCACGCCAGGCACGGCGTCCTGCATGCGAAAGGCGAGTTCATAGCTCTCGATGGCTCCTTCGATGAGCGGAGCGTGGGTGTCGCGGGCGATCTTCTCGCGGTTGAGCGCGTTGATGAAGTCGATTTGGCCGCGCTGCTGTTTGGTGGTGAGCTGTTCGTTGCGCAGGTGGTTGAGGCCGTCGTTGTTCACCTCGCCACGGCGTTTGATGTCGATCATGCGATTGCGCTGGCTGCTGTCGCTGATTTGAAACTTCGTGCCCTGATAGGCGGCGGGCAAAAAGGCGCTGCCGTAGTTTTGCGATCCGCCATTCGCGCTCGGTGGGTTGATGGTGATGTAGCCGGGCAGGTTCGCATTCTCCGTGCCGAGGCCGTAGAGCGTCCATGCACCGAGGGATGGCCGCACGAACTGCGAGACGCCGGTGTGCATCTGCACGAAGGCCTGCGCGTGGCTGGGCTGGTCGCAGGTCATGCCGCGCAGCAGGCAGAGGTCGTCAGCGTGTTTTGCGACGTTGGGAAAAGCTTCGGAAATCCACAGCCCGCTCTGTCCGCGCTGCTTGAACTCCCACAGCGACGGCATGAGCTGCGATCCGGCGTAGCGTGAAGGTTTGCCCGCATCGGCGATGAGTCGCGGTTTGTAGTCAAAGGTGTCGAGATGCGACGGCCCGCCGCGCATGCAGAGAAAAATGACCCGCTTCGCCTTCGGGGCGAAATGCGGCTGCTTGCTGGCAAGGGGCGATGTAGCCGCCGCAGCCAGGCTTTGGAAGGCGAGGTAGCCAAAACCAGCCGATAGCGAACTCAGTGCTTCCCGGCGAGTGACGGCAGCGGTGCGATTGAGGCAGAATGAGTTGGGTTTCATGAGAAGAAGGGTGCTGGAATCAATCCACAACGACAAACTCCGCCGCACAGAGAAGAGATTGGGCGAGTGTGATGAGTGCCTCGCGTTGCGATTGCGCTCCGGGGCCTTCGAGGCTCGCTTCCATCTCGAAGGTGAACGCGTTGGCGAGTTCACGCTCCTTGGTGGTCGGTGGACGACCGAAGGCAGAGAGCCAGGCGTGATCGAGCTGCTCAAACACGGTGAGCTTGCCGAGGCGGTCGGCAAAGGCCTCCGCTTGCTGCCGCACGAAGGCGGAGTTCAGCGCGTGCAGTGCCTGGAGCGGGACAGTGGTCGTCTCACGTGCGCCCATGACGTTGCTAGCGTCCGGCGCGTCGTAGAGTTCCATCATCTCCGGCAGCACGCTACGCACTCGCGGCAAATACACGCTGCGCACGGGCGCCTCGATCTTGCGGATTTCCGGTTCAAAGACGGCCTGGCCCACCGTGCCCTCGCCTGCGGCGGCGATGAGCGGCTTCGCGGGGCGGGTGAGGTGGAGTTTGCCACTCAAGGCGAGCATCGCATCGCGCACAGCCTCGGCTTCGAGACGGCGAGGACTCATGCGCCAGAGCAAAAGGTTGTCGGGATCGTGATCAAACTTGTCTGCATCAAAGGTGGATGCCTGCTGCCAGGTGCGCGTGAGCACCAGCTCGCGGATGAGTGACTTCAGCGACCACTTGTGCTCAATGAGGCGCAGGGCGAGATAGTCGAGCAACTCGGGATGCGTGGGCTTGTCACCCGTGAAGCCGAAGTCGTCCACAGTGCGCACGAGGCCTTGGCCAAAGAGCCAGTGCCATGCGCGGTTGGCGATGACACGGGCTGTCAGCGGATTGCGTGGGCTGGCGAGCCAGTCGGCGAGTTGCAGGCGTCCGCTGCCTTCACGCAGACGCAGCACGGGAGGTGAGGATCGCGGATGCAACGCATGGAGAAAGCCGGGCGCGACGAGAGCGCCGGGCTTATCCAGCTCACCACGTTCAAGGATGCGCGTCTCCAGCGGTGCATCGCGGTCCTGCACGCCCATGACGAAGGTGAGCGGGTTGCCCTGGGCATCGTAGGATTGCATCAGCGCCTCGCTTTCATCCCGCTGTGTGCGTGAACGCCGCAGCGTCGCACGCGTGACACCATCGCCACCGCGAATCGTGCGCATGATGTCATCCATCTTCTGCGCGGCGGCATCGCGCTCGGCTTTCATGTCCGCGAGCTGCTGCGCGGTCAGAACATCGCGTCCTGCGGGCAGACCCATGCCGGTGACATCGAGCAGCGTGGAATACTGCCGCGACTGCGCCTTGATGAGGCCGTAGTGCGTCTCCGTGTTTCGAAAAATGGCAGCAAGAGCATAGTAGTCCGCCTGCGGGATGGGATCGGTCTTATGATCATGGCACCGCGCACATGAAACGGTGAGGCCGAGGAAAGCGCGAGTGGTCGCATCGATTTGCTCATCCACCAGATCGGCAAAAAACTTTCGATCTTCGACCTCGCCGACGAGTTTTTGACCCACGGCGAGGAAACCCGTGGCGACGAGATTTTGCGCCCACTCCTTGTCTGACGAGATCGGCAACAAATCACCCGCGATCTGCTCTCGGATGAAGCGATCGAAGGGCTTGTCCGCATTCAAGCTGTCGATGACACAGTCTCGATAATGCCAGGCATGGAGATGGATGCCGTTGGCGTCACCGCCGGTCGATTCGGCAAAGCGTGCCACATCGAGCCAGTGCTGTCCCCAATGCTCGCCGAAGCGTGGTGATTTCAGCAGCGAGTCCACTAGCGCCGCGGTGGCGGTTTGATTCAGTTCGGGCCCGATCTCCCGCTGCCAGTGCTCCATCACGTCCGCAGCCGGCGGCAGCCCGCAAAGCGCGAAAAACAAGCGGCGCACAAGCACGCGTGGATCCGCTGCTTTGGACGGTGAAAGGCCCTTCTGCTCCTGCGCTGCCAAAATGAAGCGGTCCACGTCATTCAGCGGCCACTCGGCGTTTTGAACGGCCGGAGGCGCGACTTTGCGCGGAGGCTGGAAGGACCAAAAATCACGCGATTTCGCCACTTCCTGCGCTTTGCAGGCGGTTGCGAGGCAAATGAATACAAAGAGTAGTTTCATGGCATCACTTCGAAGGTGGACGTTTGGGTTTCACGGCAATGGGTGCGTCGCTTGCATCCTGTCCGGTGATGACACTGATCTGCGTGATCTTGCCCTCCTTCGCCACCAGGTGAGCCTTCACACCTCCGGACTCCACGGCATCGAAGGCCGGATTCGACAAGCCGCCGCTGAGTTCGAGGCCGACGATGAGATCCTGCGTGCGCCGCGTCAGCATGGCGGAGGTGATCAGCGCCTTGTCGGACAGTGATTGGGTGATGCCATCCGCGCCGCCGCGATTGAAACCGCCTTTGCCCTTTCCCATCATGCCGCCGCGCATGCCGCCCCCCGATTCCGATTTCGTGTAAGTGACCGAATTGCCGCGAATCGCGGTGATGGTGACCATCATGCCATCCTCCGCAGGTGATGGTGCTGTTGTGGCCACCGGAGCGCTGGAAGACGAGAATGGCGCACCCATCTCGATCCACTTTTTAAAATCGGCCAGCACAGACGCGGAGAGCCGTTCACGCGGCGGCATCTGCAAATCGTCATCCGCATACGTCATCGAGACATAGAGCAGGCTCTTCGCGGCATCGCCCGGCACGAGCGGAGGGCCGCTGTCACCGCCCGCGATCAGCGCCGCATGCGAATCCACCGCGAGTCCGCCCTTCATTTTGCGCCCGGTCTGATGGCAGTTGAAGCACTTCTGCTGAAGCACGGGCAGGATCTTCTGCTGGAAGAAGTCCGCACCGGCAGCCTGCCCTCCCTTTGCGCCGGATGGCGTCTGACCCGTCGGCGTGCTCGGAGGCAATGCTGGAGCCGGTGTGGGAGCTGGCACCGGTGAAGGAGTCGGAGGCACGGGTGGCATGAAGCGGCCTTTGCCCTTCCCCTTTCCTTTGCCAAAACCGCCGCGCATGGCCGGCGGTGGAGTATCGCCCGGCTTTTCGGGGGTCGGAGCCTGACCAACCACCTGTGCAGTGGTGAGGGCAAAAAGCAGAATGAGGGTCGTCGGTTGCGTCATGAAGCCATCTTGCAGGTGGAAAATGACGTGAACATTATGTGCCGGGAAAAATCGGGCAATCACACCTCCGTCCGCGCCATCATGTTCGCATCATCTTGGGTCGCTACGATACCGCATTCGATTCGCCCCTTTGCAGCGTCGGCGAGCGAGCTACTCTGACCCATGCGCATCCTTGTTGTCGAAGATTCCAACCGCCTCCGCGAGTCCATCGTGCTCGCGCTGAGGCGCAGTGGTTACGCCGTGGATGCCACGGGCGACGGACGCGAGGGCCTGGAGATGGCGGAGGATCATCCTTACGACGCCGCCATTTTGGACATCATGTTACCTTCTCTTGATGGCGTCAGCATCCTCAAGACGCTGCGTGCAGCGGGCCATCGCACGCCCGTCATGTTTCTCACAGCGAAGGACGCTGTGGCTGATCGTGTGGCCGGTTTGCGCAGTGGAGCCGATGACTACCTCGTCAAACCCTTCGCCCTGGAGGAACTGCTGGCTCGCGTGGAGGCGCTGTGCCGCCGTGGCTATCAGAAAGCCGCCAGCGAGACGACTCTGGCCGACCTGACCCTCGATTCGACGGCGAGAACAGCCACACGAGCAGGCGTAGCGCTCGACCTCACCGCTCGTGAGTTTGCGCTGCTGGAGTATCTCATGCTGCGAGCCGGCCAGATCGTCACGCGCACTCAAATCGAGCAGCACATCTATGACGATCTCGTTTCGCCCATGAGCAACGTCGTGGACTCTGCCGTGTGTGCGTTGCGCAAAAAAATCGCCGTGAGTGAGGATTCGCTGCCGCTGATTCACACCCGGCGCGGACAGGGCTATGTGATGGAGGCGCGTCCCGCATGAGGTCCATCAAACAGCGCCTCATGCTCTGGCTGCTCGCCGGACTGGCCGTGCTGTGGTGCGGCACCGGTGCGGGCATTTACTTCAGTGTCAGGCACAGCCTGTATCAATCCATCGACACAGCACTTGCCTTGGATGCACGACTTGCTCGTTTTACCGCACTCGGTGATTCCGACTCCGACGATAGCACCGCGCGAGGTCGCGGTCAGCGCCTGCAAGATCGTCTGGCGGACTATCACGATCCTCAAGGTCGCTCATTCTACCAGGTGTGGAGCAGTCAAGGAGAGCTCAGCGAGCGCTCCGAGAGTCTCGGTGATGCCGTGCTGCCCAAACTGGACATCTCCGGCAATGATCCTGTGTTTTCATCCACAGTGCTCGCCGATGGCCGCCCCGTTCGGCTCATGAGCTTTCGCACGGCGGCAGCGGGCGGTGGTGGACCGAAAGGCAAGGGCAAGGGGCGTCACGGTGCTGGCTCCAGCCTCATCGCTTTAGCCAAGGAAACCTCGGAGATGGAGGGAACGCTTGCCTCTTTGCTTGGCGGCATCGGCATCGCGGGCCTGCTCGCGGCAGCGGGCACGTTTTTCCTCATCACCATGGCTCTGCGTCACGGGCTGCGCCCCTTGAAGACCTTGAGCGAGCAGACAAGGAACATCGACGCGCCATCGCTGAAGGCACGCTTCGATGCCGCGCATGCTCCCGCTGAGTTGCAGCCGATTTATGCGGCCCTCAATGAGCTGCTGCATCGTCTTGAGCAGGGATTTGAGCGCGAGAGACGCTTCAGCGCCGACCTCGCCCACGAAATGCGCACGCCCGTGGCCGAACTCAAAATGCTTGGTGAGGTCGCTCTGAAATGGCCAGATCAAACTGATCCCGAGCTTCCGGCGCACACGCTCGCCATTGCCTCGCAACTCGAGAACCTGATCGAAGCCCTGCTCACACTCGCCCGCCTCGAATCCGGTGAGACGGCCCTCCACCTCTCCACCGTCGATCTCAGCGCAATGTGTCACGAATGCCTGCAACCCTGCGCTGAAAAGGTGGAAGCAAAGCAGCTCGACCTCCACCTCCGCTCCGAACCCGGACTTTCGATGGAAACCGATGCACGTCTGCTGCGGATCATCCTCTCCAATCTCCTCACCAACGCCGTCGAATACGCGCCTGCATGCACCCGCATCGAAATCGAACTCGATCCCGGCAGCATCACCATCGCCAATGTCGCGCCCGAGCTGAAGCTCGAAGACCTGCCGCACTTGTTCGACCGCTTTTGGCGTGCTGAGAAGTCACGCAGCAACAGCGCACACAGCGGCCTCGGCCTGGCGCTCGCCCGGCAGGCCGCCAGTGCCCTCGGTTGCCGACTCGACGCATCGCTGTCTGGCGGCGTGTTGAGTTTCACGCTGAAAAAGTGTTGAGGCATCACCTTCGCGTCATCTTCGTGAATCATCATGGGCACGTGACTGAAACAACCCGGTCACACCAACGCACCATGAAGAAAACACTCGTCACACTCATCGCCGCCGCGCTCGCGGTTTCAATCCCCGCCGCCTTCGCCCACGGTGGAGCCCGAATGAAGGCCGCAGCCGGCCAGGACAACCCGCCAGAAGCCGGCCCCGGAGCCATGCACGGCAAAGGCAAGGGTAAGGGTAAGGGTAAGGGTAAGGGTAAGGGAAAAGGCAAAGGCCAGGGCAAAGGCGGCCCCGGTCGCGGAGGCAAAGGCACGAAGGCAGGCATGGCAGAGACACCGTAACCGATTCTCCACGCTCCTCATCAAGCCGCGCCCATCCACAGGCGCGGCTTTTTTGTTCTGTCAGAAATGGCGGAGATGAGTCAGGATTCCGTTCGTGGTTTCTCGGTCCGACTTTCATGTGTTACCTTATTGGGTCGCAGTTTTTGAAACACTCTTCCAGCCCATGCTGGCATTGATCTTACCCGCGATTTGACGACGGCGGATCGTGACGACGGCACCGATTTTTATGCTCAATGAGGATGTCACGAAGATCATCGAACGTGCATCAACAAGACAGGTCACACCCGCCTTAGCGGCTGGGAGAAGATCATGTCCACGATGGGGATCGGGGTGCGCAGGGAGGGATCGGTGCTGGCGAAGGCGGGGCCGCGCAGGGCTTTTTGATCGTGAAGCTGCGAGATGTCATGCACATGCATGCCGCGCAGCATTTCGGCGGTGAGGGGCTGGCCTCGTTGATGCGTCTGCGGATAGGCAAAGGCTTCCACGCGCACAAAGGTGGTCTCAAGCCGACCGTTCGCGTCGCGTTTCAGCGGAAACGCGGCCTTAGCGGCATCCACGATACTGGCAATGCCTTGATCGGTGATGAAACGAATCTGCACGTTCGGGCGCCTCGGGTCGCTGCCGGAGACGGAGACGTGCAAAGCGTCGTCTTTCACGATGATGCGGCTAAAACGAAAGCTGCTGCGATCATATGGCGCGATGACTTCGCCCGCATCGCTGGCAGCGAGCGAGGCCACGGAGCCGAAGAACGCTCCCTGCCGATAGGCACGCAGCGCAGCTGACTCGCGCTCGGTGGTGGACAGGGCGTCGAGCTTCGGCACGAGCAGCACGTTGCGACCACGACCGTAAGTGTTGTGGTATTTGACGAAGAATCCCCAGCAGCGTCGCCCGGTGCGCAGGATGTCATCCCAAAGCTGGTAAAAGTGCAGGTTGGGCCCGCCGCTTTGATCATAAAATCCGCGACTGGAGCCAAAGCCGGAGGTCAGTTGGTTCCACACCTCGATGCCGAGCACGCGGGGATCAAAATCGAGCATCGGCAGGTAGTCGGCGAGCTTGCCCGTCGGGTGATTGAGCGTCATGCCGCCACCATCGGGATGCTGCAGCTTCTCAAAAGCCTCGCGGAAGACATCGCGCCACGGACGGTTCGTGCCCTGCATGAGGCGATACTGCGTCAAAGACATCGCTTCGGCATCAAACTCGAGCTTTGTGTCGATACTGGCAGACGTGGCGCGCAGATAAAGTGTATGGTTTCCGGACGGAAGCTCACGCAGATGCATCGGCCTCTTGTCTGTGAAACCGTTGCGAAAATCGCACTCATGCGCGCCTTTGATACTGAGCTTGGCGACGGGTTTGCCATCCTTGGCCGCAAGCCGCACATCCAGCCGGTAAACGCCGAGCCATGGTTTTTGCACATCGAACACGCACAGGTTTTCAAAGCGATGCGAAACAGGCGATGTAGCACAGTCCTGGGCGCTCACACTGCTGCCGTAACCCGTGGCGAGCAGGCTGCCGAGCGCGTTCGCGTGCAGGCCCGTGTTCGTATATGAATGATGCTCCGCGTTCGGCGCTGCGATGAGCTGTGGATGCTTCGCGGCATAATCCTGAGGCAGCGGATACGTCGGTGCGGAGGGGTAGTAGTTGCTAAAGGCGAAGTGGCCATAGCCCATGTCCACAAAGCCATCGCGAGAGGCATCCGTCTGCCCCTGATGCTGATGCGACATCGAGTGCAGACATTCCCAAGTGTCCCAATCCACCGCCGCATACGGATTATCCAGCTCACGGCCTGCGCTTGCAGCCAACGATGACGTGGCAGGCAGGGTGGCGAGCGTGGCGAGGAGTCGGCGGCGTTTCATCCAAGGCAGTCGGCTTCCACGCAGCAGTCCTTTCAGCCGGGAAGGACAAGTCACACCACGAAGATTTGCGGCGCTCTCCACGTAGTGAAAACAGTCTTATGAAATCCAATCCTGCCGCCTCCCGCCGACATTTCCTCAAAACCACCGCCGCGGCGGTGAGCACGTTCAATATCGTGCCGAGGCATGTGCTGGGCGGGCTGCGGTTTGTGCCGCCGAGCGAGAAGGTGAACGTGGCGATCATCGGCACGGGCGGCCAGGGTCGCTCGAATGTACGAAATCTCTTCCCGCTCGATGATTGCCAGATCATCGCCGTGGCCGACCCAGCGGAGTCGTTCAGTTTGGAAAACTTTTACTTCAAAGGCATGGGCGGACGCCTGCCGGTGAAAGCGGAAATTGAGAAGCATTATGCGACGAAGACACCTAACTTCCGCTGCGCGGATTACATCGACTTCCGCGAGATGCTGGAGAAGGAGAAAAGCATCGACGCGGTGCTCATCGCCACGCCGGACCATCTGCACGCCTACTGCTCGGTGATCGCGATGCGGGCAGGCAAGCACGTTTACTGCGAGAAGCCGCTCACGCACAACATCTGGGAGGCGCGTCACGTCGCCAAAGTGGCTGCGGAGACCGGCGTGGCCACTCAGCTCGGCAGTCAGGGGCACTCCTCACTCGGCACGCGTGAGACGATCGAATACATCCAGGACGGCGCCATTGGCGCGGTGAAGGAAATTCATGTGTGGGTCGGTGCGAAGCGCTGGAATCCCACGCTCACCGGCAAGCCCACCGACACGCCGCCCGTGCCAGCGGGGCTGAACTGGGACCTGTGGCTCGGCCCGCGTCAGGAGCGGCCGTTTCATCCGGCCTACTTCCCGGTCGCCTGGCGTGATTTCTGGGACTTCGGCTGCACGGGCATCGGCGACTTCGCCTGCCACGACATGAACACAGCCGTGCGGGCCTTTGATCTGCCGATTCCTTCGCGCATCGAAGCCAGCGCGGCTGGTTTGATGGACAGCGAGATCGCGCCGCATGGAGCGCTCATTTATTACACCTTCCCCGCCGCAGGCTCGCGACCCGAGATCCGCATGACGTGGTATGACGGTGGCATGATGCCGCAGAAGCCCGAGGCGCTGGGCAACTTCCCGCTGCCGAAGCGCGGCTGCCTTTTCATCGGTGAAAAAGGTGTCATCCAGTGCGATGGCGGCGGCGGTGCTCCGCGACTCTTCCCCGACGCCCGCCGTGCCGAATATCAAAAGCCCGCGCCGAAGCTGAAACGCAGCAATGGCCATCACCGCGACTGGATCGACGCCTGCAAAGGCGGCGAACCCGCGACGAGCCCCTTCGCCTACGCCGCGCATCTCACGGAGATCGCACTGCTTGGCGTGCTCTCGCTGCGCACGCAAAAGCCCGTCGAGTGGGACGCCGCCGCTATGAAGGCCTCCGGGCTGCCCGCAGCCGATGCGTTCATCAAGGAGAGCTATCGTAAAGGCTGGGAAATCCTCTGAACCATGAGCGAAACCATCGACTTCACCCCTCTCACCGCCGCTGACCGCGAACCCATCGCGCGGCTGCTGCATCGCGCCCTCGTCCACTGGTATGAGAGCCGCCTCGGCCAAGGCGCACGCTTTGG
>JBIKYB010000082.1:0-17803 GCA_044355475.1 Prosthecobacter sp. | reverse complement strand
GCACCTTCTGCCTTCCAAAATGCCGCACCAGCGAATCGACCTCGATGATCGGTTCGGGGGCTAAGTCTGGCGGTTGAAGTGACATCAGAAGAAGAACAAGGCGGTGAGCACAGCGTTGGCAATGAAGACGCTCAGCAACGAAACGACGACCGAACGCGTGGTGGCAAGTCCCACGCCTTCAGCACCGCCGGAGACGTTCAAACCGATGCTGCAGGCGATGGTGACGATCAGCACGCCGAACACGCCGCTTTTCAGCAGGCCGATGCCGATATCGCGCAGTTCGACATATTGCAGCGCATGGCTCACATAGAACGCGGTGGACATGTGCAGCGAGTAATGACTGATCAACCAGCCGCCAGCGAGACCGATGTAGATGCTGAACACCGTCAGCAACGGCATCATGACCACCATGGCAAGAAAGCGCGGCACGATGAGCCAGGACATCGGTGGAATGGCCATGACTTCGAGCGCCTCGATTTCCTCGGACACTTTCATCGTGCCGAGTTCGGCGGTGACAGAAGATCCGCTCCGGCCGATGACGATCACCGCCGTGACCAGCGGTGCCAGTTCACGAATCAAGCTGGAGGAGACAAGCCCCGGCACATAGACCGTGGCACCGAGTTTCGCGAGCTGCGCGGCGGACTGCATCGCCAGCACGACACCGATGGTCAGGGCCGTGAGCGCCGACATCGGCACCGCATGCACACCGATGCGGACGATTTGCGCGAAGGTGTGGCCGATGCGCCATGGTTTGCCGCGAAACGGGGCGGCGACGAGCCAGTAGAGGAGGTCGCCGCACAGCGCGAAGTATTGGCGGAGTGCTTCGATCATGCGCGGTGGTTGAAAGGCTTAGCGCTTGCTAGTGAGGTCGGTAGCATTAAGCGCCTCCTCGACCGTGGGCAGATGGGTGATGAAATCACCAAGACGTACGATCTTGAACGAGGCCTCCACGCGTCCCTGAATGCCGGTGAGCGCAAACTCGCTGCCCGCTCCGGTCGCATGCTGAAAATACTCGACCACCACTGCCCAAACGGGAGTGTTCACAAACGTGACCTTGGCAAAATCGATGATCAGCCGCTTCGCCTTCGCTTTCATCTGCTCGCGCACGAGTTTCTGGAACTCAGGCACCGTTGCGAGATCAGCATCGCCCTGCAGTTCGATGACGACGGCGTTCGGGTGGGTGCGCAGGGTGGGTTTCATGTGATGTGCCAGACAAAAATGCTGAGGAAAAGATCAAAGCCAACCGGTTTGATTCAGACGACCGGTGAGTTCCATCTGTTTTTCGAGCTGGGTAGCGTAGAAGGCGGCGTTCTCGGGATTCGGTTTGCAGCGGGTGGATTCGTCGAGGGTGACGAGCTGCGCGCAGAGCTGCTCGTAGCTGACTTTGCCGGTCTGGTTGCCATGCGCATAGGCGGCCTGGATCGCGCCGCCGAGCGCGGCGCCTTCGCTGGTGTTGAGCGTGACGACTTCCGCATTGAAGCAATCAGCGGCGATTTGACGCCATACACTGCTCTTGCTGCCACCACCGGTGAGTCGAATCTCGGTGGGATTCATGCCGAGATCGCGGAACCGCTTCAACCCGTAGGCGAGGCCAAGCGTGGCTCCTTCGACGGCGGCACGTGCGATGTTGGCGGGGGCCATGTTTGTTGGGCGCAGGCCGTGGATGACACCGGTGCCGTTCGGCAGGTTCGGGGTGCGCTCGCCATTGAGGTATGGAAGGAACATTACGCCGTCCGCGCCGACGGGCGCCGATTTCACGGCGGTTTCGAGCTGCTTCAAATCCCAGCGGAACATCTCGCGCACCTGCTCGGTGACGACGGTGACGTTCATCGTGCAGACGAGCGGCAGCCACTGGTCGGTGCTGTCGCAAAAGGCAGCCACTTCACCCTGGCCATCGACCACAGGACTGTCAGCGACGCCATAGAGCGTGCCGCTGGTACCGAAGCTGGCGGTGACGACGCCGGGCTTGATGTTGCCGGTGCCGATCGCGCCCATCATGTTGTCGCCGCCGCCGGCGCTGATGATCACGTCGTAGCTCAGGCCCCATTGAGCGGCGAGTTCCTTGCGGAGGGTGCCGTGAACGGATTTGGACGAACCCAGCGGTGGCAGCATGTCGCGCACGCTGGGATCAATGTAATCGCAGATCTCGTAAGCCCACTGACGGGTGTTCACGTTGAGGATGCCCATGCCGGAGGCGTCGCCGTATTCCATGCGCTTCACGCCGCTGAGCCAGAAGTTGATGTAATCGTGCGGCAGCAGGATGGTTTTCGTCTTCGCGAAGTTCTCCGGCTCGTTCTGCTTCATCCACAGCAGCTTCGGAATCGTGTAGCCCGGCAGCATCGCATTGCCCGCGACGGCGATCACGCCTGGCTGGCCTCCGAAATGATGCGCGATCTCCGCGCACTGCGGCTGGGTGGAGGTGTCGCACCATAATTTCGCTGGACGCACCGGCAGGTCATCCGCGCCAAGCGCCACGAGGCCATGCTGCTGCCCGCTGACGCCGATCCCGGCGATCTTTGCCTTGTCACTGCCGATTTGCTCCAAGCACTGGCGCACGGAGGCATCCACCGCATCGAGCCACGACTGCGGATCTTGTTCGAGATGCCCCGGAGGCAGTCCTTCGATCAAATCGTAGGTGCTGTGGCCGGTGGCGATGATGTTGCCACTGTCGAGGTCCAGGACGATGGCCTTGGTGCTCTGCGTGCCGCTGTCGATGCCGAGGAAATACATGGTTGGGAAAGTGTTGGGGTGGTGGGGAGGTTTTCGGCCAGTTGGTTCAAAGTTCAAGGTTCAAAGTTTCAGGTTTGGATCGGCACGGAGAATTGACAGTTGCAAGCCAGCCTGGGATGCTGCGGGCATGAATGCCGCTTTGGATGCAGCGCCCCCGGAATTTCCCCCGGTGGAAAAAGTGTCCCTTTGGCGGGAGATGACGCGCATCCGGGCTTTTGAGCAGGTGGCGCGTCAGCACTATGTTGCTGGGAGCATGGGCGGCTGGCTGAATGTGCAAATCGGGCAGGAGTTGATCCCGGTGGTGATCCGTTCGCTGATGGGGCCGCTGGACCATTCTATCAGTTCGTACCGCTGCCTGGGGCATGCGCTGGCTTCCGGAATGACGATGCGTGGCTGCATCGCGGAGTTGTTTGGCAAAGCCACCGGCAGCTCGAAGGGCAAAGGCGGCATGCATTCGTTTCAATCACCGGAGACGCGCTTTTGGGGCGGTTACGGCTTTGCGGGCACGCAGACGCCGCTGGCCTGTGGACTGGGTTTCGCTCTCAAACATCGCGTCGAGGCGGGCGCGGTGTTTTGCTGCCTTGGCGATGGCGCAGTGAACCAGGGCGCGTTTCACGAGGCACTGAATCTCGCCGCGTTGTTCCGGCTGCCGGTGGTCTTCATCATCGAAAACAACGAATACGCCATGGGCACCTCCGTGCGGCGCTCCTCGGCGTTTCGCGACTCGCTCGCCAGTCGTGCGGAGGGCTACGGCATGGCTTGGGGCGTCGCGGGTGGCAACCATCTTGAGGAGCTTCGAGAAGTGCTGTGCCCGGCGCGTGACCGCGCTCGTCATGAGTGCCTGCCGACCTTGCTGGAGGTGCGCACCTACCGTTTTGAGGGGCATACCATTGCCGACGCCAACAAGTTCAAATACCGAGCCAAGGCCGAGGTGCAGGACCGGCAGTTGAACCACGACCCGATCAAGATTTGGGCCGCCCGTTTGTTGAGTGAGGGTATCACGACAGAAGAGGCGCTGGCGGCCATTCGCGAAGATGCCATGCAGGAGGCCAAGGACGCGGCGGCTTTTGCCAAAAGCAGCCACTACCCCTCACGCGAGACGATCACGCAGGATGTGTACTGGGAGGTGGACCAGCAAACCGCCAACGGCATGACGGGCAGGCATTTTTTCCATGACTGACTTGATGTGACGTGGTGCCTCAATCCTTGGACTGGATGTTCCCGGACTTGCGGATGGCGCGCATGAGACGCCAGCCGAGGAAAAGCGAGATGGCGTAGCCGATGGCACCGAAAATGGAGACGCCGTAGAGCAGGGGCGCGGCCTGGCGGCTCCAAAGCTCGCTGGAGCCGAGAAAAACGGCGGCGGTGAGGATGCCGAGGACCAGTCGGTTCACGATGGGATCGAGGTGGCGGTGGTCGAGATGCACGGTGAGCGATCCGTCGCGAAAACGGGCGAGAAGGTCGGTCAGATCACGCGGCAGGGCGGTGAGCAGGCGGTCCCACACGCGGAAAGTGCGCCGGGCGCGTTTGGCGATGCGGCTGGGCGACAAGCGCCGCAGCATCAGGCGCGAGCAATACGGCTGCATCAGCTCGGTGAGACTCACGTCCGGACTGAAACGACGCGAGGTGCCCTCCAGCACGATGATGGTCTTCAACAGCAGCGCCAAGGCCGGTGGCAGGACGATGTGATGACCGCGAATGATCTCCACGAGGTTGCTCAAGGCCGCGCCAACGTGGATTTCATTCAGCGGATGGCCGGTGTAGTCCGCCATGAAGTCCTGCAAGTCGGCGCGGAGTTTTTCACGCTCACAATCAGCAGGCACGGCACCCAGGCGCAGCACCTGCTCTGAGACGAGGTTGGAATCGTTTTCCACGATGCCGAGCAGCAGCGCCTCGACCTCATCTCGCAGGTCTTCGTCGATACGGCCGACCATGCCGCAGTCGATGACCCCGACGACATTTCCGGGGAGCAGCATGAGGTTGCCGGGATGCGGATCGGCATGGTAGAAGCCGTCACGGAAGACCATTTCGAGGTACATGTTGGCACCGCGTTTGGCGAACTCGCCCAAGTCCTCGCCGGAGCGGTGCAACGTCTCAGCGTCGGCCCCGATGATGCCTTCCAGGTGCTCCATCGTGACGACCTGATGCGAGCAAAGATCACTGAAAACCTCCGGGATGCAGACGGTGGGCTCGTCGGCAAAGTTGCGACCGAACTCCTCCAGGTTTTGTCGCTCATAGCTGAAATCGAGCTCGCGCAGCAGCGTGCGGCGGAACTGGCGCACGACTGCCAGCGGCTGGTAGGTGCTTAGGGCCGGGGAGTGCTTCTCCAGCAGCTCGGCGAGCGCCTGAACGATCTCCAAATCCGTTGCGGCCTGCTCGGCCACGCCTGCACGTCGTACTTTCACCACGACACTCTGGCCGGTGTGAAGCAAGGCTGCGTGAACCTGAGCCACGGAGGCGGCGGCGAGAGGTTCGTCGGCGAACTGCGCGAAAAGCTCGTCAATCGGATGCCCCAGCTCTTTCTCAATCGTGGCGCGTGCCACGTCAGCAGCATCGGGCGGCACGTTGGCCTGCAATTGAGAGAGTTCCTCGGTCAGCTCAGGGCCGAGCAGGTCGGCGCGGGTGCTGAGCATCTGCCCCAGCTTGATGAAGGTGGTGCCGAGTTCCGTGAGTGCCATGCGCGCTCGTGCCGCTTGCGTCACGCCTTCGGTGAGGGACTGGCCGTCCGCACTTTTGAAGCGGTCTTGGAGCCAGGCATACTTGAAACCGCCAAACAGGTCGGCCAGCCCGTATTTGCCGAGCACAGCGGCGATTTCCGCGATGCGTTTCGCGTGGCGTTCCAACCGGGACAAGGCGTCGATCTTCATGATTGCGCCACTCTCTGCGGAAACGCGGCAGCTTACAAGGTGCTTCACGGCTCATCGCCTCGCTGTGCTGTGCGGGAGTGAAGGCATCCGCTATGGGATCAAATCTCTACGCCTGGGCCTTGCCGCGAACGCGCTCGGATTTCATCGGCATGCCGGGCTTGGTGCTGCGGGCAAACTCGATGTGCATGATGCGCGGCACACGCGTCTGGGAAGCGATGATGTGCCTGCGGAGCGAGGCCTTGCCAGCCTCAATCTCGCGCCAGACCTCCTGGGCCTCGGAGGATGACTGCGGAAGGTCGGCAAAACGCGCGTAAAGCAGGTCCATGGCCTCTTTCCAGTCCCGCATGGGCGTGAGACGCGCGGTGAGGTCTGCCAGCTCTTTGCGGGCGGTCTCGATGGCGCGCCCCAACTCGGCCTGACGGGCGGCGTGTTGTCGTATCTGCGCCAGCGCGTCCTGGTGCGTGTTGATGGTGGCGGCCAGGCTTTCGGCCTCGGCACGGAGGGCACCTTCGCGAGCTTCGAGTTCGCGGAGACGCTGCTGGGAGGTTTCTGCCTCGGCCTCGAATTTTTTGGCGCGATGCTCCTGCTCAGCAAGCCGTGCCGCGCCCGCGGAGAGAGCGACGAGCTGTCCGCGCACTTCTTCCAACTGCGTCCCGGCGGTGGCGAGTTCCTGGCACTGCGCCTCAATGCTGGCACGGCGCATGACGGCCTCATCAAGACTGGACGCCGCTTCCGCGAGACGCTGCGTGGTGTCCGTGAGAGCGGCTTGTTTTGCCTCCAGCAGGCTGGTGGTGCTGGCGAGATCGTTTTTGCACTCGCTGATCTCGGCCTGGAGTTCGCCCAGAGCTTTTTCTTCACGCTGCCGGGCGGCCAGTGAGTCGGCAGCAGCCGCGACAGACAGCTTTTCCGCCTCTTGCAGGGCGGTAACTCGAGTTTGGGCCTCCTGGATCGCGACTTCCAGGCTCTGCGACTCGCTGTTGAGCGTGGCGATTTGTGCCTTGTGGCGTGCCTCGGTCTCCTGGAAGAGCGTCAGCGCCTGCTTGAGTTTTTCCTCTTCTGAAAGCCGATTTTCGGCAGCGGCCTCGGCCTGCTTTTGAAGCTCTTGTCCACGCGGCTCGATTTCTGCAATCTGCCGCCTCAGTTCCTCCAGGCGGGCCGTTTCCTGATCAAAATCCTGGCGCAGCTGAGCCACACGAGCTTTTTCCTGCTCTTGCTGCGCGGTGAGAGCTTCGACGCCGGCTTTGGCAGCGGTTTCAGCATCGGTGGCCTGCTTGCGCAGATCCTCCAGACGGGCCTGCTCGCTTGCGCAGTCTTTGCGCAGTTGTTCAAGGCGGGAGTTTTCCTGCTCCTGCTGTGCGGTGAGGGCGTCGAGCTTGGCTTTCGCGGCTGCCTCCTTTTCGGCAGCCTGCTGGTGCAGTTGCTCAAGACGGGCCGTCTCGCGCTCGGCTTCTTGGCGGCATTGCTCAAGGCGGGCGCTTTCCTGCTGCTGCTGCGTGGCTAAGGCTTCGATCCTAGCCTTCGTCGCCGTTTCATCGTCGGCGAGTTTCTGCAAACCGGTCGATTTTTGCTCGTGCTCGGCGGTGAGGGTGTGAATGGCCGCGAGCCACTCCCCATGAGTCGTTTCAGCGTGCTTCGCGGCGGCCTGCAGTGGGAGCAAGCGCTCCTCGGCTGTGCGCAGGGTGCGCAAGCGGGTTTCGTGAGCGGTGCGTTCTTGCTCAGCACGCAGCCGCCACTCGGCGAGTTCCTGCCGGACGGCCTCCAGCTCGTCTTGAAGGCGTTGTTGCTCCTCCGCCGGAGCCTTGGTGTCTGTTGGAGAAGCAGGCTTGTCCTCTTTTTCCTCCGCCGGGGCCTCTGCCCCCTCCAGATCGAGCACGGCGGTGAGGGGGCCGAATGAAAGCTTGTCACCATGACGAAGGACTCGGCTCTCGACGCTTTCACCATTCACCAACGTGCCGGATGTGGAGCCCAGATCCCGCACCTCCACGCGCCCGTCAGGATGGCAGATGACTTCGGCATGGTGCTTGGAAAGGCGCTCGTCATCCACGACCACGTCGTTGTCTTCGGCACGACCGAGTGTCAGGCGATCCGCGAGCGGAACCTCCTCTTGTCCGTCTTCGAGAACGAATGTGAGTTTGGCCATGGGTTTGTGCCGTTTGCGGCGGAATCACAGGCGCATCAACCGCTTTTTTGGGTAATCCGGGAATCACCTCCGAATTCAAGATGCCAAGGGCACGCCCGTCTCCCGGGCATGGCTGAATTCCGTGCGCAACTCGGCGAGCTGCAGCCGAAGTGTGGCGATTTTTTCGCGATAGCTTTGTTCCTCCATGGCAGCGCGTTTGATCTTGGCCTCAGTCATGGCGAGTTGCTCCTGAGCAAGGCGGATTTTGGACTCCTGCTCGCGCAGCGCGGGGTCAATGGCCGGGCGGGTGCGGGAGCGCAGTTCCTGGCGCTCCCGCTCCTGGCGCAGGAACTCCAGACGGCTTTCCTCACGCTGCATGGTCTCGCGCAGACGGTTGAGGCGGGCATTGAGGGCCGCCTCAAGACCCGTGCCAGAAGAGGACTGAGTAGCCACGGAGCGTGCGCGGCCCTGGGGAACGCAAGAAAGCAGGTGACGAAGCCCGGCCATGGCCATTTCGATTTCATTGCGCAGATTGCGCGCCTCCAGGGTGTCTGGCGGCAGGCCAGTGAGGCGGGCTTGGCACTCGTCCATACGCTCCTTCCAGTCGCGCAGAGGAATGAGGCGCGTCTCCAGCTCCGCAAGCTCTTGCCGGACGGCCGCCGCGTTGCGGTTGAGTTCCTCATCGCGCACTTGACGCTCTTTTTCCGCCTCCTCGGCGATGGCGCGTGTCTCCTCGTAGCGGGCGCGTTCGGTGCGCTCCGCTGCGCCAAGACGTTGCAGGCCGGAGCGCAGATCACGTTCCTGCGTGTTGAGCGTTTCGATGCGTGAGCGGGTCTCCGCTTCCTCCGCCTTGAGGCTGTCGAGAGCCCCCTGAAAAGTGGCGATCGTGGCCTCTCCGAGGGAAACCGCCGCTTGAACTTCCGCCCGCCGGGCTTCTGAAGCGGTGGTCTGCTGCCGCTGGGAGGCAAGCCGTTCTCCAGTCTGGAGTAATTCTTCGTTTTTTTCCAGAAGAGCCTGCCGGGTTTCGCGGAGCTGACGTGAGTGAGTTCGCAGCGATTGCTCGGTGACGGCTAGGGCATCGCGTGTGTCTTCAAGCAGCTCCTCGCTGGCCACCAGATGACCGGCGCTTCGAATGATTTCTTCCTGAGTGCGGTCCAGGTGCCCGAGAGCGGCAGTAAGTTTCTGCCCGGTCGTAGCGAGCTTCTCCTCCGTACTGGCAAGAGCCTGGGAGCATGTCTGAAGCTGCTGCTCGGTGGCGGTAAGCCGGGTGGTCGCATCGGTGTGCCGCTGCTGGCTAGCCTCAAGATTTTGCCGTGTGTCCTGAAGGGACTGAGCGGTGCTGGCCAGGGCGGCCTCGGTGGTGGAGTGCTCTGCCTGTGTGTCAGACAGGCGCTGCTGATGAGCCTTCAAATCCGCCAAAACCGCGTGCATGTCCGCTTCGGCATGTTTTTGCGCAGCAAGGGACTCCATGGTGTTGCCGACGGCCTGCTGGTACTCGCCCCGGAGACGTGTGATCCGGGACTCCAGCTCACGGACCGTTGCCGCAGACTGCTGTCGCTGCTCGGCAAAGATCAGGACGGCGGCGGACAATTCCTGGTAACGCGCCGCCTCCTCCTCACTCCGGGCGTGGGCGTGCCGCAGCTTTTCCTCGGTGTCTGCAAGTTCGCGGCTGCGGGTTTGCAGCTCGGCGTTGGTTTCGTCGCGACTGCGTTCGAGCAGCCCGAGTTCACGGGTGGTTTCGCTCACTCGTGCTTCGAGCGAGTCAGCCGTTTCCCGACCTGAATGGCAGCGCCCTTCCAGCGTTTGGATTTCGCGTTCCAGCGCCTCGACGCGGGCTTGATTGAGGGCGCATCTGCCGCTGAACTCCTGGATCTGCGTCAGCGTCTGGTCCTGCCTAGCCGTCAAGGATTCAAGCTCGCTCCGTGCGGCAGCCTCCGCTGACTGGAGTCGGCTGACCTCGCTGGCTTTGACCTCATGCTGTGCAGTGATTTCCCGCAGCGCCTCGACTTTCTGCTGATGTTCGGCTTCCAGGAGCCGCAAAGCCGACTCCAACTGCTGATAGGAAGCCTGGGCATCCTCCACCGCCGCCGTCACCTCAGCCATACGCCCGAGGGGCATGTCTCCCGCCAGGGGAAACATCACCTCACGCCCGCCATCGAGTACAAATGCCAGCTTGGTCATTGGATGAGACAGTTACGGGGTGAAAACTAAAATTTGGCAATTATCAACCATATTAACATGATTTATACAACTTAATCAAATGGGGTGTTGTCTGGAAAGCAAGAAACTGGATGAATCCCGCCATGCATGCCGAAGCCGAGACCCGCCTCTCCCAACGCTGCCCGATCATGCGGCGACTGATCAAGGCGCACGGCCACTGCGGACTCGTGCCGCAAAAACGCTCGCCTTATGAGGCGCTGATCAGCGCCGTAGCGCACCAGCAACTCCACGCAAATGCTGCGGAGGCCATCCTGCGGCGTTTCAAGGCGCTGTTTCCGAAAGCGCGTTTCCCGAAGCCGGAACAGGTGCTGAATGCGACGGATGAGGCACTTCGCGGCTGCGGCTTTTCCACGGGCAAAATGCTCGCGATCCGCGATATCGCCGCCAAGACGCTCAGCGGCCAGATTCCTAGCCGAGCGGCAGCTTTGAAGCTGGATGACGACGAATTGATCGCCCGCCTCGTCGAAGTGCGCGGTGTGGGCCGCTGGACGGTCGAGATGCTGCTCATCTTCACCCTCGGCAGGCCAGATGTGTTTCCCAGCGACGACTACGGCGTGCGCAACGGCTGGCGGATCGCCAAGAAGCTCGATGAGATGCCCAAACCGAAAGAATTCCGCTTGCTGGCCGAGCGCTGGCAGCCGCACCGCACGCTGGCCGCGTGGTATCTGTGGCGCGCGGCGGACGCTGCCAAGTAACCCGTCCAATCTGGCCACTGAAACGCCTCGCTTCTTGCCTTCCGCACGCGTATGGGCGTGCGATGCCTTTTAAAGCCCTCGGTCTCGACCCACACATCCTCCAAGCCATTCAAGAAGCCGGTTACACGGAACCCACGCCGATTCAGGCAGCGGCCATCCCGGTCGTCATTCAGGGCGGAGATGTGATCGGCATCGCGCAGACCGGCACTGGCAAGACTGCGGCCTTCACTTTGCCGATTTTGACCCGCCTGACGGCAGATCCGATTCCCCAGGGACAGCGCCGCCGCACCCGCGTTCTCGTTCTCGCTCCCACGCGTGAGCTAGTGGCACAGATCGAGGAAAACGTGCTCGCTTATGCGCGGCACCTGCCGCTGAAGATTGCCAAGGTGTACGGCGGCGTCGGTGAAAAGCCGCAGAAAGACGCCCTACGTGCCGGCAGCGACATCGTCATCGCCTGCCCCGGTCGTCTGCTCGATCTGATGGCCCAGCGCTGCGCGGATTTCTCCCAGCTCGAATACCTAGTCCTTGATGAGGCCGACCGCATGCTCGACATGGGCTTCCTGCCGGACATCCGCCGCATCCTCCAGCAACTGCCGAAGAAACGTCAAACGCTGATGTTCTCCGCCACGCTCTCGAAGGAGATCGAAAGCCTCACGCATGAGTTCCAGCGCACGCCAAAGATCGTGCAGATCGGCAAACGCGCCAATCCGGCCGAAACGGTGACGCAGCTCGTCTATGAGCTGCACAAGCACCTCAAGATGGCCTTGCTCTCGCATCTGCTCGAAGATGAAAAGATGCAGATGGTGCTCGTCTTCAGCCGCACGAAGCACGGCGCGGACAAGATCGCCAAAAAGCTCGAACAAACCGGCGTGAAGTGCGCCACGCTGCACGCCAACCGCTCTCAGAACCAGCGCCTGCGTGCCCTAGATGACTTCAAAACGGGCAAGGTGCGTGTGCTCGTCGCCACGGACATCGCCGCGCGTGGCATTGACGTGGACGGCATCTCCCACGTCGTGAATTTCGACTTCCCGCACATCGTGGAAGATTACGTCCACCGCATCGGTCGCACCGGTCGCGCCCATGCCATCGGCGACGCGATCAGCTTCGTCTCCCCGGATGAACTCGATGACGTGCGCAAGCTGGAGCGCTTCATTGGCCGCGGCCTTGTGCGCAAAAAAGCCGAAGGTTTCAACTACAACGCCGCCCCGCAGCCGCTCACTGATGATCGTCCCGAGCGACGCAATCAACGCCCGTTTCAGCAACAGCAGCGCCGCCCGCAAGGCCAGGGCGGCCCGCGTCAAGGCGGCGGCCCATCAGGACAAAGCGGCGGTCGCCCCGAAGGCCAGCGCCGGGACAACCGGCGTCCGTCCTCCAGTCAGTCCGCCCCCCGGCCCCAAAACCAGCCCCAGCGCGACGCGCAGTCACCCACGGGTGCTCGGAGTCTGTGGAACCGGCTGACTGGTAAAAAGTAGCCTCGTTGTACCAGCACTGGAGCAGCTTGTGATGCGATCGAGACGGCGTCATCTGCCGCAGGGCCATCACGCTGACTTTCCCAAAGCCGAATTTACGGAGAAGTCGGCGCTGCCGCACCCAACACCGGCCCGGAAGGCAGGCGGATGCTCATGAGGTGAGCGATGATGTCCCAACGCTGAGCTTCTGTGAGAGTTTGGTCGAAACTTGCCATGGGTGTGCCGTTCAGGCCGGTGGCAAGGATTCGGAACAAGTCCGCAGGCGTGTCTCCGCAGCGCAGGTGCGGCTGCCGGAGATCTGACGGGGCCGCAGGAACGCCCCAAATGTCCTTCAAAGCGATGGCGGCAGAACCTTTGCCATCGGCTTTTTCGCCATGACAGGCAGCGCAGTTAATCCCGAAGAGTTTCTGGCCGGACAGGGCATGCGTTTTGAGGTCCACGAGCTTTTTGAACCACTCGGGGGGCGGCGGCAGAGGCACCGCGAGCGCGTGGTTTTCCGCCTTGCGCCAGCGGCGGGAAAAGGACTTCACATAAGTGATGACGGCATCCACTTCCTCCGCCGATAAGTGACTGAACATGCCCATGGCGGTGCCGCTGAGGCCGCGGGTGATGGTGCGGCGCAGATCGTCGTCCGTGGGCAACATGCCGTGCGGCGTGGTGCGGAACTTGAACATGCCTTCCCGAAAGGAGCGCGGTTTCGGCTTGAGCGTGGGACTCATCTCACCGTTGCCATCGCCACGCTGGCCGTGGCAGACGATGCAGTTGCGCTCATAGACATACTTGCCCTGCATGTAGAGATTGAAATCCAGCGGCGCAGCAGGATCTGCCGCCATCAAAGCTGAGGCGGTGGCGAGCAGGGCAAAAGTGGCGTGGATTTTCACCCGAACTTCATCGCGCTGGAAAAGCACGGGCACCATGCGGTTCTTGCCAAACACAGCGCGGGTGCTGCCGCAAAGGCTGCTTGCACGCAAGCTGGCGTCTGCCATTTTGGCTGCCCAACACCCCACGTCATGCCGAAAAAAGCCGCCTCCAAAGAATCCCTGCACCGCAAACATAGCGCCATCGTCGTCGATGGGCCTGAGCGCGCCGCCAGCCGGGCGATGCTTCATGCCGTCGGATTCAAGCGCGAGGACTTCCAGAAATCGCAGATCGGCATCGCCAGCACCTGGAGCATGGTTACCCCTTGCAACATGCACATCGACCGTCTGGCCAAAGAGGCGGCCAAGGGTGTCGATGCTGCGGGTGGCAAAAGTGTGATCTTCAACACCATCACCATTTCCGACGGCATCTCCATGGGCACGGAGGGCATGAAGTACTCGCTCGTTTCCCGTGAGGTCATTGCTGATTCCATTGAAACCGTCGTCGGCTGCGAAGGCCTGGACGGCTATGTCGCCATCGGTGGTTGTGACAAAAACATGCCTGGCTGCATGATCGCCATCGCCCGCATGAACCGCCCGGCGGTGTTTGTCTACGGTGGAACCATCCTGCCAGGCTGTGTGGGTCCCGAAAAGAAGGATGCGGACATCGTCACCGTCTTTGAGGCCGTGGGCCAGCATGCGAACTGCAAGATTAGCGACAAGCAGCTTGCGGACATCGAGGAGCACTCCATCCCAGGTGAAGGCTCCTGCGGCGGCATGTACACCGCAAACACCATGGCCAGCGCCATCGAGGCCATGGGCATGAGCCTGCCCAACTCCGGTGCCCAAGCTGCGGTGAGTAACGACAAGCTGATCGACTGTTTCGACGCCGGTGCCGCGGTGATGAACATGATCAAGAAGGGCATCACGCCCCGCGACATCATGACGAAAGAGGCCTTTGAAAACGCCATCACCCTCATCATCACACTCGGCGGCAGCACGAACGCCGTTTTACACCTCATCGCCATGGCGCATGCAGCAGGCGTGAAACTTGGCATTGATGACTTCACCCGCATCGGCAAAAAGGTGCCCGTGCTCGGCGACCTCAAGCCCAGCGGCAAGTATTTCATGAACGACCTCGTGAAAATCGGCGGGACCGTTCCCCTCATCCGCATCCTGGTGAACGAAGGCCTCATGCACGGCGACTGTCTGACCGTCACCGGCAAGACGGTGAAGGAGAACATGAAGAACTCCAAGATCTTCTGGCCGAAGAGCCAGACCATCGTTCGTCCGCTCAGTGATCCGATCAAGAAGGACAGCCACCTCGTCATTTTCAAAGGCAACCTCTGCCCCGAAGGTGCCGTCGGCAAAATCTCTGGCAAAGAAGGTCTCAAGTTTGAAGGCAAGGCCATCGTGTTCGAGTCCGAGGAAACCGCATTGCAGGCCATCTTGAATGACAAGGTCAAGAAAGGACACGTCATCGTCGTGCGCATGGAAGGCCCGAAAGGCGGACCAGGCATGCGTGAGATGCTTTCACCCACCTCCGCCATCATGGGCAAGGGCCTTGGCAAAGACGTTGCTTTCATCACGGATGGTCGTTTCAGCGGCGGCAGCCACGGCTTCGTCGTCGGCCACGTCACCCCGGAAGCTTTCGTGGGCGGCCCAATTGCCGTCATCAAGAACGGCGACCCGATCACCATCGACGCTGAAAAGCGCAGCATCACGCTGGGCATTCCTGCCAAGGAACTCAAAGATCGTCTCGCCAAATGGAAACAACCCAAGCCGCGCTACACACGCGGTGTGCTGGCGAAGTATGCCAAACTCTGCACCAGCGCCAGCCTCGGCGCGGTGACGGATTTGGGGCTGTAAAAGGCGTCTTTTCGAACGGATTCTGCGGACGAGAGCGTCCGCGCTCCGCAGGCTCACTCTGGCACGATGATCTGGTCCTCGGGCTGGAGCTTCATGTCCTTGGAGGGATCGGACGAGATGTCCTTGAGGTTGATCTCGTAGGTCTGACCGTTGCGGATGAGCTTCGTCTTGCTGGGTTTCGCAAAGGGGCTGAAACCACCGGCGGCGGAAATGGCTTTCAGCACCGTCATGCTGCCGTTGTAGGGCACAGTGCCGTTGCCTTTGATGCCTCCGACGACATAGACGAAACGAGCTGTGTCGCCTGCACCGTCGATGGAGACGGTGACGGTGGGACGCGTGTAGATCTCACGATCTTTGTAGGTCTGCTCGATGGCACGCTGAAGCGAGGAAGGCTTCAGGCCGGCGGCGCGGATCTCGCCGATGTAGAGTAGGTTCACGCTGCCGTTGTCACCGATGGTGTACACCTTGCTGATCTGGGCGACCTCGCTGTCTGGGATACCGCCGATGGAGATGGTGACACGGTCGTTGGCCTTGAGGGCGAGTTCGCCGTTTTGCGCCAGTCCCATGGCTGGCATGAGCATCAAGGCGGCAAGCGCGAGAGGGATGAGACGTGTATTCATGATGTTGGGCTGGTTGGATTAAAAGACATCGTCGCCCTCGCTGCGTGACTTCGAGCGGGTGGAAGCCAGTGCGGTGGCTGCGGTTTCGGCCTTGATCTTGCGTCGGCGCGTTTTGCCACCTGCACCGCTTCCCGTTGGGGAGTTGGTGGGGGAGTAATAGGTGTAGTAGCTCGTGTAGTACTGATACTGCGCGTCGCTGCGGAGATCCACATTGTTCAGGACGACGCCGACGACCCTGCCTCCGGCGTTTTCGACGCTCTGCTTCACACGCAGGAGCATGTGGCGCGGCAATTTGCGGTGCTGGACGACGATCATGGTCATGTCTGCCTCGTTGGCGAGGACAGAGGCGTCGCTGACACCGAGAATGGGCGGGGAGTCGATCAAGACGAGGTCGAAGCGGCTTTTCACCTCGGCAATGAGATCGACCATGCGCTGAGAATTGAGCAAACCGGCGCTGTCGGCAGGCAGCAGGCCGCTGGGGAGGAAGAAGAGGTTCTCCACCGGGGTGCGAATGACGACATCTTCCAAGCGGATGTCGGTGGTGAGATAGTTGGTGAGGCCGGTGGCGTGACTGACATCAAAATGCGTGTGCAGGCTGGGGCGGCGCAAGTCGGCGTCGATGAGCAGGACATTGTAGCCTCCCTGGGCGCATATGTAGGCGAGGTTCACCATGGTGGTGGACTTGCCTTCCCCTGCCCCGCCGCTGACGACGCTGAAGCAGTTGGCATCCGGCGACTTGCGGTTGAATTCGATGTTGGTACGAAGGATGCGATAAGCCTCAGCATCCGGGCTGTAGCCGCTGGCGCGATGCAGCACGCCGACGCCCTTGGGCACGACTGCCAGAACGGGCACACCGAGGTGACGCTCGACATCGTCCAGACTCTTCACGGTGGTGTCCATGTATTCGAGGAAGAAGGCGAGGCCGAGGCCGAACATGAGGCCCAATACACCTCCGAGTGCGAGATGAAGCGGGACGTTGGGCTTGGCCGGCTTTCCTTCTGGCTCAGCCTCGGCGTAAATCGTGGCGGGAGACTTCACGAGTTCGATGCCGGCTTTTTCCTCGAAGAAACGAGAGCGCATTTTGACGAGAAGGTCTTCCAGATAGGTAACTTCGTCCTTGGCAGTCTTGTACTCGTTGTAGAGGGACTGCATGCCCATGATCTCCGCCTTGGCCTCGTCGTTGTAAGTCTGGAGGGACTGGCGCTTCTTTTTGGCACCATCAAGCCGATTCTGAAGTCCTGCGACATGCGCCTTGGCGGCCGCGAGAATAAGCGTGCTGTACTGGGCGACCTGACTGTCCACGCTTAACACCTGGGGATGCTTGATTCCACGGCCATCATTGATCAGTCCCTCGCGGGCCACTTGCAACTCTTGCAGCTTCGAGGTCATCGTCGCGATGTTTTGATTCTCCAGCTTTAGGCCAGATGCCTGCGCGATGAGGTCGTCAGAACTGAGGCTGGAGATTTGATCAATCTCGGTCTGCAGAGTCAGAATGTCCTGGTCGGACTGCATGAGTAACTGCTCGCGGGACATCTGCATGTTTTCCTCTGAGGTGCGGATGTCGCTGCCTGGGTTCAACGAACTGCCTCCACCGACGATCCAGTCGCCGACAATGCCGGCCTTGCGCTTGGCCTCCTGGGAGCGCAGTTGCGCCTGACGGCGGAGGTCTTCCTGGTCGGAGATCTGCTGCTGAAGGACGGTGAGAGCCTTCTGCTTTTTCTCGGTCTCGATGTTGTTGCGCTGCGCCATGTAGCTTTTGGCGACCTCGTTGGCGATGTTTGCCGCGAGCTGCGGATCCTGGTCGTAGTAGTCGATGCTGACAAAGTCTGAGCGCAGCATGGACTGGGTTTCGAGATTGGCGCGGAGCTTTGCTAAGGCAGCCTGACGAGAGGGCAGCTCCCAGCGTTTCATCAGATCGAGGGACTGAACGACCGGATAAAGGGTGGACGGCTTGGTGATCGTCTCGAACTGGGTTTTGATGTATTCCTGCGTAAAAGCCAGACTGTCACCCCGGTTGCGGTCGAAGACATTGATGTCCTGAGTGATGCGCTCAATGGTCATCTCAACATGACCGCGATACTTGCGCGGCATGATGTAGGTGAGGATGGCCGCCGCAGCGAAAATGAGGATGAAGCTGAGCGTGATGAGGCCCATGCGATTTTTGACCACCTGCCAGGTGTCCATCGCATGCTTTTGAAATTCATTGCCTGTTTCGTTCATGCCCACGTTGGCGTTAGATGTTTGGAAAAGCTAACAATGCACTCTGAAAATGCCGCCAGCGGGAGTTCGTGGATCGAAGCTGCCCGCCGGCGGATTGGGTGTTCTGGCTGTTGTCGGGGGGATCAGAAAGAGGCCGT
>JBIKYB010000335.1:0-5557 GCA_044355475.1 Prosthecobacter sp. | reverse complement strand
GGGCGTGGTCGCGACAGGTGTCGTCGCTTTCGGCACCGTAGCGGCAGGTTTCGCATGCGCTGGTGTGTCCTGTGCGACCACCGGCTGTGGTTCCGCTGTGGGCGTGCGTTTGAGCCACCAAGCACCGCCAGCCACCAGCACGGCGGCCAGCGTAACCCACATGAACATGCCGCTGGAGGACTGCTTTGGCGGTGGTGCGGCCATTTGCCGCTGCGGGGGGCGATACGGTTGGCCGGCGGGGCGCGGTGGCCGGGCCTGCGTGGGCAGCGCTGCGGGAGCGTGGGAGGCGTCCGCCTCCACCTTCACGACCGGCTGGGTGAGGATGCCGTCGAGATCACGCCGCAGCTCAGTGATCTGCTGGAACCGCCGCTCACGATCCTCACGCATGGCCTTGGCGATGATCTCGTCGTAACGTGGGTCCAGCCCCGGCACCTGCAAGCTCGGCAGCTCAAACATGCCATGCGGCACTTTGCCCGTGAGCATCTGGTAGAGCATGACGCCCACGGCGTAGATGTCGGCGCGATGATCCACCGCGCTGCCGAGCATGAGTGCCTCGGGAGCCATGTAATGCAGCGTGCCCATCGCCATGCCGCTCTGGGTCAGCCCTAGGGTCTCGCCACTTTTGCCATGGACCTTTGCGAGGCCAAAGTCGGCCACCTTCACGTTTCCATCGTAGCCGACCATGATGTTGGCCGGTTTGATGTCAAGGTGGATGATGCCGCGCTCGTGCGCGTAAGCCAGGGCATCGCAAACATGCGCGGTGATCGCCATCGCGTGATCGGTGTGCAGGCGGCCTGATTTGGCGATCATCCTCGCCACGTCGGTGCCCTCGACGTACTCCATCACGATGTAGAGCAAGCCACCGGCTGTCTCACCAAAGGCATAGACGGTGACGATGCCGGGGTGATTGAGCTTTCCCATCGCGCGGGCCTCGTTTTTGAAACGTTCGGCAAAGCTGGCATCCGCCGCATCGAGTGTGTTGGAGAGGATCTTGATCGCCACCGGGCGATCCAATGAGATTTGCCGCCCCATGTAAACCGCCCCCATGCCGCCACGACCGAGCATCTTCACAATGTCATATTCCGGGAGCAGTTTGCCGAGTTCCTCAGCAGTCGGAGGCACCCAGGGGCCGGAGGGCTTGCTGCCGCCAGTGTCGAGGAGTTCACGGCCAAGAGCGCTGAGATTGGGGGCGTTGGCGGGAGTAGAAGGGGCGGTGCTCATGATGTTCTACCAAAGACTAATGAAAGCAGACGCTGCGGTTACAGGGAAGATGAAAAAAGATGGGCATGTTCGATGAAACACTCAGAACGAGGCTCCTAAGCCGGGGTGTTCGTGAATGAAGGAGGTGTTTGATGGCGATGGCAGCCCAGTCGAAAACCAAAATAGCCTTCAACTGGCCGACCTGAACCGCCATTGTCTCTTTTTTGACCACAGCTCTGGGTTGCGAAATAGGGCAACCCCCCCCATCATCGCGGCCCGCTGTGAAGCTCCGACCACTTGTCGGCATTTCCTCTGTCTTGCTGACCATTCGTCGGCCCTCCCTATCCGTCCATGCTCTCTCAACTCGACTCTCTCAAAACCGAAGCCCTCACCGCCATTGAGGCCGCGCAGGATGAAACTGCCCTCGAAGCCGTGCGGGTGAATTTCCTCGGCAAAAAAGGCAGCGTCACTGCTCTCAGCCAGGGCATGAAGGACGTGCCGGTCGAACAGAAAAAGGAAGTCGGTGCGAAACTCAATGACGTGCGCACCGCAGTCACCGATGGCATCGAGTCGAAGAAACTCGCGCTCCAGGCCGCCAAGGACGCCAAAGCCGTCGAAGGCATCGACATAACGCTTCCAGGCCGTCCGGGTGCTGGCGTCGGCGCGTTGCATCCGCTCACGCAGATTCGCGATCTCGCTATCCGCACGCTACGTCGCATGGGCTTCGCTTTGGCAGAAGGGCCGGAGATCGAAACCGAATGGCATTGCTTCGACGCGTTGAACACGCCTGCCGATCATCCTGCTCGCAACGAGAAGGACACCTTCTACCTGCCCGATGGCCGCCTGCTTCGCACGCACACCTCTAGCGTGCAGATCCGCACCATGGAAGCCGCGAAATCGCTCCCCGTGCGCATCATCGCCCCTGGCTCTGCGTATCGTCGCGATGAAATCGACGCCACTCACCTCAGCGTCTTCAATCAACTTGAAGGCCTCTACGTCAACCAAGACGTCAGCCTCGGCGATCTCAAAGGCACGCTCGAATACTTCTTCCGCGAGATCTTCGGCCCCACTACAGATGTGCGCTTCCGTCCGCACTTCTTCCCTTTCACCGAGCCGAGCTTTGAGATCGACGTGAAACTCGAAGCGAAGGGCAAAGACGCCCGCTGGATCGAAATCGCCGGTTGCGGCATGGTCGATCCCGCCGTCTTCACCGCCATCAACAAAGCGCGTGGGGACACCCTCTTCGATCCCGACACCACCACCGGCTTCGCCTTCGGCCTCGGCCTCGACCGCCTCGCCATGATCATGCACGGCATCACCGACATCCGTCACCTCATCGACAACGACGTCCGCTTCCTCCAGCAATTCGCCGCCTGATCATCGACAGAAGAATGGGGACAGCAGAATGTCCCTGATTCTTCTGTCCCCATTCTCCTGTCGATTCTTAATTTTCCCTGTCATGCAAACTTCTCTCTCCTGGCTCAGCACCCATCTCGACTTGAGTACATACACAGTCCCCCAGCTCTCCGATCTCCTCACCTTCGCTGGTGTCGAAGTCGAAGGCATCGAGGAACGAGGTGTCACCACGGACAAAGTCGTCGTCGCGCAGATTCAGTCCTTCGAGCAGCATCCCAATGCCGACAAGCTCAGCGTCTGCCAGGTCGATGACGGCAGCGGCGCCACCCGCCAGATTGTCTGCGGCGCGAAAAACTTCAAAGCAGGCGATAAAGTGCCCCTAGCACTCCCTGGAGCCACTTTGCCCGGCGGATTCGCCATCAAGGAAGGTAAACTGCGCGGCGTGGATTCCATGGGCATGATGTGCAGCGGCAAAGAACTCGGCCTCGGCGAAGATCACAGCGGCCTGCTCATCATGGCCGCCGATTCACCCATCGGCACGCCCTTCAATCAGCTCAATCCCGCCGACGTGCTCTTCGACCTCGAGATCACGCCAAATCGCCCCGATCTCCTCAGCCACCTCGGCCTCGCACGTGAACTCGCGGCTTTGACTGGTCTTCCGCTCAAAGGTCAACGCGACTACACCAAGACTACAACCAAGCTCAAAAGCGATGCCACTGTGAAGCTCGAAGCTAAAGAAGCTTGCCCGCTTTACACCGCGCGCCTCATCAAGGGCGTCAAAGTCGGCCCCAGCCCCGAGTGGCTGCGTCGTCGTCTCGAAAGCATCGGCCTGCGTCCGATCAATAGCATCGTGGACATCACCAACTTCGTTATGATGGAGATGGGCCAGTCGCTGCACTGCTTCGACTTCGATAAGCTTCCCGGCGGTATCTGCGTTCGCATGGCGAGCGAAGGCGAAAAAATCGTCGCGCTCGACGGCCAGACCTATGCGCTGCAAAGCGACGACCTCGTCATTGCCGATGGTCGTCCGATCGCTATCGCGGGCGTTATGGGTGGTGAAGAAACAGGCGTTACCGAGTCCACGGTCAACGTGCTGCTCGAAAGCGCCTATTTCGCACCCAGCGGCATCCGTCGCACCTCGCGTCGTCTCGGCCTCAGCAGCGACAGCAGCTATCGTTTCGAGCGCGGCATCGATCCACAGCAGGTTCAGGGCGGTTCTGAGTTCGCGACAAAGCTAATCCTCTCCATCGCTGGCGGCACTCCGGAGGAAGTTACGTTTGCCGTCGGTGAAGCGCCTGCGCTCGTCGGCGAAGTCACGCTTGATGAAAATCGCGCACGCAAGCTCCTCGGCACGCCCGACATCACGGGCGACGAAATCCACGCCATCCTCGAAAAGCTCGGCCTCACCAAAAAGTTCGCCAACAAGCACGAAAGCCACTGGCTCATCCCCAGCTACCGCCTCGACCTTCAGCGCCCCGTCGATCTCATCGAAGAACTCGCCCGCGTCATCGGTCTCGATCGCGTGCCATCACGCCAAGTCGCCGTCGCATCGCCCGTCGAGGCCGCAGATCGCACCTACGACTTCGGCATGACCCTGCGCCAGTCCTTGGCCAGCCGTGGCTTCTTTGAAGCACAAACCCTGCGCCTCATCGCCACAGCGCAGCTTGCTGACAGCCTCGGCGCTGCCGATGCCGCCAGCGTGGCCGTCGCTGTTAAAAATCCGCTCAGCGAGGACCACACCACGCTGCGCCCCAGCATCGTGCCCGGTCTCATCGCCACCGCCGCGCTCAACATCCGCCAGGGATTGCACCGCCTGCGCTTCTTCGAGCTTGGTCGCGTCTTCCTAAAGCTCCCCAACGGCTCCAGCCGAGAAGAAGAACGCCTCTCCATCCTCCTCAGTGGCCCCGTATCGCCTTCGAGCTGGCATGGTCGCGAACCACAGGCCGCCGACATCCACGAACTCGTCGGCCAGATCCAAAACCTCACGCGCACGCCCATCGAAGTGCGTCCTGCGAAGGAAAACGCCGCCAACTTCCTCCTAACTAGCGAACTCCGCGCTGGCAACCGCGTCCTCGGCTGGATCGCCCAGCTTCATCCCTCCCGCGCTCGCGACATCGACGCTCGCCATCCCGTTTACGTCGCCGAACTCCTCCTCAGCGCCCTGCGCCAGGGCAGCACCGGCCCCACCAAGTTCGAGGAACTCCCGCGCTTCCCCGGCATGACCCGAGACGTCGCCATGGAAGTCCCCGCCGACCTCCCCCATGCCAAAGTCGCCGCCTTCTTCGCCGCGCAGAAGCACCCGCTCTTCATCGGCGCCGAAGTCTTCGACATCTTCACCGACCCCACCGGCACCAAGATCCCCAGCGACCGCAAATCCATCGCCTGGACCCTCACCTACCGCGCCAGCGACAAAACCCTCGAAACCGCCGAAGTCGATGCCGCCCACACGGCCATTCTCACGGCGTTGGAGAAGACCTTGCCTGCGAAGGTGCGGGGGTGAAGCTGTTTATTTGCGTCGCGTTTTCTTCGCTTTGGCCCCTGTGGAAGCGGACGGCGGCGGGTTTTCTCTGGCAGCTTCAGCAGGCGCTTCTCGATGCCGTCGTAGAAGACCTCGGCTGTGGTGCGCACTTCGGGGGCAATGTTCTGGAGCAATGTGCGATCTCCCTTTTGCAATGCCCGCAACGCCTCCACCCAGGGGCGAAGACGGATCGTGGTGTCGCCGAGTTGATCGAGAAAGGCGAGCAGATCGGCTCCGTAGTTGAGGTGGATGAGTACCGCACTGGCACGGAGCCAGTCGTCTGTGTTGTTTGGCGAGAAGCCTCCAGCACGGAGAGCGATGGCTTGGGTGAGGGCATCACAGGTAAGACCCCAGTTCGAATCGTAGGCAGCGAAAAGGGCTTCGTGAAGATGTTTGGTGTCGGGAAAGTCGTGTTTGGGCAGTGCCAGCAGCTCGGTCATCAGCGGGCGGACAGTCGCTCCATTACCCTGGAAGTCGCGATGT
>JBIKYB010000581.1:0-5562 GCA_044355475.1 Prosthecobacter sp. | reverse complement strand
TGACAGCTTAACTTGATCGCCGACGGACAGAGCCTGCAGTAGCGCCGTCGTATTTCCGCTCGTCGGCGTCACCACGATCGTTCCTGCGGTCAGTGGAGAGGCGCTGCGGGTGAATGCGTAATTCGCGGCATCTCCAAAGTTCGCCGCGTGCGCATAGGTCCCGTTCGCGTGGTCGTAATACCTCGCCAATAGCCCCGTCCCGGTGGGCTCGGTGGTGTTGCTGATGATCACCGCCGCCTGTTTTTTGGCTTGGTCGATCACCACTGGCGTAGAGTTGCCAGCCATGCCGCCGCTCAGCGTCACCGTGACGGCTTCCCCGCCCTCCAGGGCGGCGTCAATCGTCGGGCTGATGGCAATGGTCGCCGTCTTGGCTCCGGGCGCAAAATCCACAAAACCCGCCAACGCCGCAAAATCCGTGCCTGCCGTCGCAGTGCCGCCCAGCGTGTAGTAAATCCTCGCGCCCAACAGGCTGTTGTTGCGCCGCAAGCGAAGCAGGCCCGCCGGACCGCCATCTTCAGAGGTAAACGCGGTCTCGGCCTCCACGGTGATGACATCCTGGGTTTGCAGCGCCTGGTTGATTTCCGCCATGTCCGAAACGCCATCGCCGTTGCTGTCGACTTGTCCCGGCACGAGTCCCAGCTTGCGCTTCGCCCAGTCGGAGACACCGTCAGGGCTGGAACTCACATCCGAGGTTTCCAGCTTGTAGAACTTCTTCGTGTTCCCTGGCGTCTGGATGTAAATCGAAGCCTCGGCCAAATCCGCCGAGGGATTGTACTCCGTGGTGCCACTCACCGGGCTTTGCAGCGTCTCGGCCACCCACACCGGCCCGTTTGGCATGTCCGCGCTGAGCACACGGTATTTTTTCCCCGCCTCGACCTTCGACCTGAACTCCACCGCGTTGCCGACAATGGTCATGTTTCCGATCTTGAAACGGTCCGTCGCCGCGAACGGATGGGTTCCCGCCACTGCCTCCAGACTGTTGATCAGCCCGTCGTTGTCCGAATCCGCTCCTGGGGCAATTCCCCAGGCATTGAACTTCTCCTGCCAGATGTCATCCAGTCCGTCAGAGCCGTTGGTTTGACCGGGCGGCACTTGCCCGGCAGGCCATTTGTTTTGATCCGTCGGTGAAGCGTCAGCGGACTGAAATTGCAGCCCTAATAGCACCAACAGTAAAGTCAGGAGACTGAAACAACGTGCGGACATGATGGTGAGCAGAGTTTAATTCGCGAGTGGGAGTGGCGGGTCTCCCGTCAGCTTAGTTGACTGATAATGAATTAATCATGGATGGTATCAAAAAGCCGTTCGGCCCTCAACCCAAATCCATGTGACATCATACGACCCGCGGCAGCAAGAGGTCGAATGGGTCTACGCTTGATTGTGCCAGGAAACTCATATCCTGGAGGCGTTCAGGCCAAAAACTGTCGCTCTTGTCACATTGTCCTAGTTTTCAGCGCGGCCTAAACCCATCTTTGTCCCCGTATGCCTGAATTCGATACTGAAGACCATCTGCTGCCTAGCAGGCATCTTGTCCTCACCCCCTTCGCCACGTTTGCCTGGGGGATGATCGTCCTGACCGCTCTGGCCTTTGGCTGGCTGGCCTACAACGACTTCGACCCCACCGGCCAGAAACGCGAAAACGCGCACTGGATTGAAAAGGCCAACCTGGCGGTGAAAGATCAGCAATGGGCAGAAGCAGCAGAGGCCCTTCAGAAAGTGCGCGGCGGGAACCGCGACAGTCCCCAGTTTTTACGCCTCGTGGCCGATTACCTGAGGGGCACCCGTTCCAACCCTGCCTTACTGGCCAGAATCATCGCCAGCCTTGAGACCTCAGGAGGGATGCAGCCGGGCGATTTCATCTGGATGAGCCGTGATCACCTCAATCTAGGCAGGATCGAGGCCGCGCGCGCGGCCTTCGAGCAGGTGCCTCAAACGCTGCGTTTAAGCTTGGATGCCCTGGAGGCCGAGGTAGCCCTCCTCAAAATGGAAAACAAACCCGAAGCGGCCGCGAAAACCGAAGAGGCTCTTTTCGCCAATTTTCCGAACGAACCCTCCGTGATCCTCCGCAAATCATGGCGAGACCTAGACGGCACCTTTCCTGAGATGCAGCGGGCTGCCGTGGGGCGACTCTTGGAAATGACCGAACGTGAGGATGGTCATGGCCTGTCCGCCCTGCGCATTCTCATCCAGCGCACGAACCTTACCCTGTCACAGGCCACGCTCTTACGGCAGCGATTGGAAAAACATCCCCTGGCCAACCTCAACGACCAACTGCTAGCCCTCTCCCTAGTCATGCGCCTAGCTCCAGAACAACGCACCCATCTGCTCGATGCAGAAACCAGACGGCACCAAAACAAGCCCAAGGACGAGCTGATGGCTTTGGCCGCTTGGTTGGCCAAAGAAAAAGAGTTCGAACGGATGCGGCGCTTCTCCGCCGGCACCGCCCTGCTGGATTCCGGCGAAATGTTCCTGCTCGTGGCCCAGGGCCTGGCAGAGCAGGAGAAATGGCAGGCGCTGAAGGAACTGCTGGGGGAGAACCGCAAACTACCGGTTTCCAAAGCCCGTGCCGCCACTTGGCGTGCCCTGGCCGTCAGAAACCTCAGCCCTGACAATATTGAAGAAACACGCAAGCACGTGCAGGAGGCCATCACCCAGTCGAAAAGCGAGAAAAACGCCCTGGCGCTACTCGGCGCGGCCCGCATGGCCGAGAACTGGGACATGCCAGACCTGGCCCTGCAAACGTATCAAATCCTGACCGAGGAAGACTCCGTGCCGAAGCTCGACATGCTCGAAAAATGCTGGCAGATGGCGCTCATCCTGAAAAACTCCGAAGTGCTGCTAACCGTGGCAGGCCAGCAACGCCAGCTAAGGCCGGAAAACCCAGGGTTCACCCAGCGCGGTCGTTATTTAAGTCTCCTGCTTGGAGCAGAGATCGAAACCACCCTGAAGCCGCAGACAGATGATCAAACGGCCCAGGGCAACGAGACGGATCAAGGACTGCTCCTGCAAGCCTTGGCAGCCTACCGCCTGCAAAACCCCGGCCTTGCCCGCGCCTGCCTTGAAAAAATTCGTGCCGCCGCCAGCCTCACTGCCGGTGAACGTGCCGTCTGTGCCGGCCTTCTCGCCAAAACCCGCACCAACATCCCCCGCGCCTACGAGCTGGCCGAAAAAATCCGCCCAGAGCTGCTGCTAGAGGAAGAACAAGCCTTCTTGGAAATGGCCCTTTGAGAGAAGAAGGGCACTTTCTCACATCACACCATCGGACATGCTGAGAATGCCACCTTCAAAGAAAAAGCCTGCTCAGACAAATCCGAGCAGGCTTTTGAGAAGTTCTAAATCTAAAACTGAATTAGCAACGGCGGCGGCGTAAAGCCATCACACCGAGACCGATCAGGCCAAGCAAGGAACGGCTAGGCTCAGGAACACCAACAACAGTCAGCGAGGCATTGCCAGAGGCGGCAGAATTAGACCCAGTAAACAAAGATCCTCCTGATTGGTTATAAAAGAACAGCTTGTAATTAGAAGTTGCGTCAGCAGGTGTCACCCAAGAGGATGATCCGTCTATAGCAGCCAAATTGGAATAAAGTCCGTAAGTGGTGTTAGCACCAATGGTAGCGGAAGCCGTCGTGAGTGTCGGAAACCAAAGCAGCGCGAGTGGATCCCCAGGATTCCAGCCTGCGTTCGCACCTCCAACTGTAGAATCCAAAGTCAAGCCGGTTACTGAAGTATTTAGAACACCATTCTCACCGAATGCGGTCAGATTGCCGCGAGCAATAATTCTATCGTCGCTGTTTAGAAGACTACCGACTGCTGTGGAAGAACCATCGGTAATAGCACTAAAATCAGAACTATTGAGGCTCGAAACCAACAAGTACAAGCTGTTTTGAGGTATTGCCACACCTGAAGAGTTTTTCAGGAGATCCCCATCAATTAAAAATGACACTGTAGCATTTGCGGTCAGGGACAAACCGAAGACTGTGGCGGTAATGATTAATGAGCGGCGTATCATATGAATGTATATTTTTAGGTATCTTTCCAAATGTAAAAATTAAGGAACATATGGCGGCTTCACCGTCCAGAGAAGAGTAGTAGCTGATCCTGGCGATTTTTTCCGAATTACGATTCCTTTGTTTGCGCCAATGACAACATCGTTATTGGCGATTGTGCCAGCAACTCCGGCCAAGCGCCATCCGGGCCCAGCTCCGGCAGTTCCTGTGTAATAATAATAACTAACATCTGCCGCCTTGTTTCTTCCGCTAATACTGTTATCCCAAACAAGAACTTCATCTTGTCGTGAGGCACCTGCATGCGAAGAACTTCCAACGAAAGCACCTGATTCAAAAAGTTTTAATTGGGCCAAAGTCATCTCAGTAGCAAATGGTAGGGCAACAGCATTGTCCTGATCTGTCGAACCAGCAAGCGTGCCAATTGGAGTTGTTAGTTGCGCCATTTGAACGGTTCCAGTGAAAGTCACTGAAGTCGACGTGGCGGTATTATGCCTAACGGCGAATAAAGTATCAGGAAGAAGAATAGCATCATTAGCTAACACCCCAGCAAACCCAGCCTTCCTCCAACCTGGCCCCACGCCAGCGGCTCCAGAATAATAGTAGTAGGAATCTGCAAAAGCCAAATCCTTACCAGGGGTTTTGAGGTCAGGTATGAGGATTTCGCTCAACCTGGAAGCTCCGGCGTGACTTGAGCTTGGATGAACGCCAACTCCACCAGGGAAAACGCTTCCGAGGGTGTCGAACGGGATCACCTCAAGCGAAGTGCTGCCAGTGATAGCACCAGCGGTGGCTAAATCATCACCTGCCAGATCCAAAGTGATCGAGTTTCCGGCATTGGAAACTACTGAGTAATACATGCCAATCCGGGTTCCGGCTTTCAAAAACGCATAATAGCGGTTAGGCTGGGTGCCAGCCACATATACGAACTGGTTGACTGTGAAGGCGGGTGCGCCTGCCAGGGTGACGACGTTGTTGGTGTCCGTGAACGGCTCGCCTGCATCCCAAGTACCATTTACCGTGACATTGTCGGTAAAAGGCTCCCCTGCATCATACGTACCATTGTTTGAGAGGCTGGCGGCCATGCCTACAAAGGCGGGAGAGCGCTTGAAGGGAATGTAAACGTAGGAGTCCGAATTTCCGGCCAAATTCACCGTGACGAACCCAGCAGGATCGGATTCCACACCGCGAACGCTTTGGATACAGGCGCAGGCCATCGACAAACATAGAAGTTTTCTAGTCATGATGTTTTAGATTCGTTGTAGTGTGGGGAATTGATCAAGCATTGTCGAGAAAAAACTTACCGGGTGAACATTTTTATGCTCTCCTCTGTATATACCCCAAACAAAACCCAACGTTACAAAATTACTGTGACAAAAATTCAACGTCACTGACCGACACAGAGCTTCTGAGAGAAATTGGACTACAGCAGCCCGGCTCCTGCAAAACCCCTATCGCACCCTCGTGATGCCTCATTGAAGTAGGACACCGAGGAGGATTTCAGGAAGCGGCTCGATGCCTCACGATGGGGGACACCGTGATGGGGTTTGCTTTGGGGGTT
>JBIKYB010000334.1:0-5588 GCA_044355475.1 Prosthecobacter sp. | reverse complement strand
GCTTGCCGGCAAAGGATTATTCAACGATCGTGAACGAGACGTTGCTAGAGAAAACCGGCCTGGAATGCCGTGAGATCGAGGGCTTCAACGCTGCGCGCTTCAGTTGGGCGGAGGTGTCGCTGATCGTCAGGCGGGCCGCCGGCTCCCCGACCGCGAACGGCGCACCATGAGTCCCAGCGGTACGCCGAAGAGGGTGGAAAGCAGAATGGAGGTGACCACATCACTGGGATGATGGCAATTGTTCTGCATGCGTGACCAAGCGACACCGCTGGAGACCAGCAGCATGGGCATCCCTGCGGGAGGAAAGGCCACGGCCACCGGAACGCTCGCGCCAAAGGCCGTCGCCGTGTGGGCGCTGGGAAAGGAATGCTTTTTGGCGCTGAGGCTGGGACCGTGGAAACCAGGGTTAAGGTGGCTGGCGGGCCGAGCCCGACCGGTGGAGACACGCAGCACATTCGCCAAACTGCCTGTGAGCAGTGTGCCGAGGACCGCCGCTATGGTCATACGCCGGAAAAAGGGGGAGCGCCGGATGAAGGCAAAAAAGCCCAGCGTGACAAAAATGATCGTATTGAAACCGGCAAAGTCTCCCCAGTAGCTGAGCGCCCGCGCGGCAGCTCTCAGGTGCGCACATTCTGCCGTGGGGTCGTCCTGACGGATAAACGCCAGCCACTCCAAGTCATGCGGGAACATGTGCAGGATCAGTCCCGCGCCCCCCAGGAGCAGGCAAAGAACCTTCCAGCGATTCAGGCGGAGCGTCCGCCACATTCCGCGCAATAGAGCAGCCGCATCCGCGTGGCAGCACCATGCCAGCGAGCGAACACAACCCCAAGACGAGGCTTCGTGCGCGGCGGTTCTCCCTTCCCAGGAAAGGTCTTGTAGCGGGAAAACAGGGTCTTTTTCCATCGAAACGACGAAAACCACAGAATCACAAAATCCACATGGATGAAGTGAAACAAGTTCGTTCCCAAGCGCCCACGTCTGTTTTTGAAAAACGGCTGTGTGACGAAACCTGCACAATCCTTTGCTCGCCAGATTTGCGGCGCGTGGAACACATGCGGCTCATGCCCACGCTGCAAGAACCCACGCGCCCTCGGCCTACGCGACTCCTGAAATCGGCCCATGACATGGTTTTCCGCCATGTTCACAACTCCAACCTCATCTACAACACGGCGTGGGAGGACCCGCGGCTCGACCGGCAGTTGATGAAATTGGACCGCGACAGCCGCGTGGTGATGATCACCAGCGCTGGCTGCAATGCACTGGATTATCTGCTCGATGACCCGGCGGAGATCCACGCGGTGGACATGAACTACCGGCAAAACGCGCTGCTGGAGTTCAAGCAGGCGCTCATTCGCAAAGGTAACTTCGATGAGCTGTTTGAGATGTTCGGCCTCGGCTCGCATCCTGAGTTCACCGCCGTGTATGAGAGCGTGCGCGGCACGCTGTCAGAGCCTGCGCAGAAGTTCTGGGACAAGCGCATCAGCTTCTTCAATCCGACGAGCCTCAAAAAATCCTTTTACTACCACGGCACCTCCGGCATCGCCGCGTATGTGATGGGCAACGCGCTGTTCAAACTGCGACCGAACATCAAGAACTTCGCCACCTGCATTCTCGACGCCCGCTCGCTTGATGAGCAGCGCGAGGCTTATGCGTTGTTTGAGCGCGAGGTGTGGGGGCCTTTCAGCCACTGGCTGCTGCGCCAGCCCACGCTGATGACGCTGCTCGGCGTGCCACGCCCGCAGATCAAGCTAATCCAGGACTCGTATCCCGGCGGTCTCACCGGTTATGTGAAGGACAAGCTGCGCCACGTCATGACCGAGCTGCCCATGGCAGACAATTATTTCTGGCGCGTGTACATGACCGGCTCTTACACGCTGGGTTGCTGCCCAAATTACTTGAAGCAGGAAAACCTGCCCGCGCTCCAAACTCGTGTGGACCGCCTGAAGACTCACACCACCACGGTGTCGAATTTCTTGCGCGAGCATCCCGGCGCTTACACGCACTTTGTGCTACTGGACCACCAGGACTGGCTGGCCGCGCACGACACCGCCGCGTTGCTTGATGAATGGGAGCTGATCCTCGCCAACAGCGCTCCCGGCGCGAAAATACTGATGCGCTCCGCCGGTCTGGATCTCAGTTTCGTGCCCGAGCACATCCGCAGCCGCTTGCGCTTCTTCCCAGAACGCACGGAGACGCTGCATCAGCTCGACCGCGTCGGCACTTACGGCAGCCTGCACTTTGCGGAGGTGCTCGGATGAATGCGGCGGCGGCTCCAAACACCGCGCTGGAGCGCTACTACCAATTCCATTCGCGCATCTACGATGCCACGCGCTGGAGCTTCTTGTTTGGGCGCGAGGAAATCCTGCGCCGCGCCGCCCGTGTGACCCAACCGCGCCGCATTCTCGAGGTCGGGTGCGGCACGGGGCGGAATCTCGTCTCGCTACGCCGTCGTTTTCCGCAGGCGGAGATCACTGGCGTCGATTTGTCCGAGCCGATGCTCGCCATCGCCGCCAGCAAGGTGAGTGATGAGCGCACCACGCTGCTGCGCCGTTGCTACTCCGCTCCGGTGCATGAATCTGGTGCTGGCTTTGATCTCGTGCTGTTTTCATACGCGCTGTCCATGTTCAATCCCGGCTGGGAACAGGCCATCGACGCAGCGCATGAGGATCTGGCCGAAGGCGGCTGCATCGCCGTCGTCGATTTCTCTCACTCCGCGTTCGGTGGCTTCCGCCGCTGGATGGGCGTCAATCATGTGCGCATGGACGGTCACCTGTGGCCGCGTTTGGCGCAGAAATTCGTCCCGCTGCTCGATGAGCGGCTGCCCGCTTACCTCGGCGTCTGGCAGTACGGCCTGTTCATTGGTCGGAAATAGGCTGAGTGTGGCGAATCTGTTTCGTGAGCCTTGGTTAACAATCAATATCTTGGGGTGCCCGCAACCAACACCACCATGACCAGTATCCACCTCCTCTCCACCACCACATGGTTTGCCACGGTCGGCTCCAGTCCGCTCCTGCAAACCGCCCTCGTCGGCACGGCCCTAGCACTCGCCGGATTCGTGCATTTCCTTCGTCGTTTTGGCGCTGCCTGGACGATGCACCGCTGGCCGCGCACACAGGGCCGCGTGATACAGGCCGAGATGCGGCGGGGAAAGAAAAAATCCTCCGACGGCAGCCTGCTCTACGATCCCGTGCTGCGGTACACCTATGCCGTGGGCGACCGCACCTTTGAGAGCAGCAGCTTCACCCACCGCGCCGTCAGCAACGCCGCAAACCTCGCCACGCAGTTCATCACGCGGGTGAAGCGGGATGCCGAGGTGCCGGTTTATTATCACCCGCACAATCCGGCCGAGGCCGTCGTGCAGCCCATGCCTTGGCAGGGTTCGGCGCTCGGTGCGGCGTTTTGCGCCCTGCTACTCGTCGCGCTCGCAGCGCAGTTGTTCCTAGCATGAACGCGTCTGCGACCACAATCTCACCCGAGTGGTCGCACACCTCCACAGGAACTTGGCGTACCCTGGCAGCGCAGATCGCCGTCACAGGCTACCTTGCCGGATTTTCCGTGCTGCCGAACGAGTGGTTTCACCTCGGCTGGCTGCTGCTCGCTGGCAGTGTGGCCATTGTTTGGAAAGAAAATCCGGCCCAACATCTGCGCCAGCAGGTCAATTTCGGGGCATGCCTGATCATGGCCTTTCTGCTGTGGATGACGCTCCGCTCGTGCGGCAGCGAGGCGTTTCTGCAAGGCCACGCCAGCAGCGAAGTCATGCGCGGCGTGCTGGGAACCCTGCTGCTGACGTTGCTCTGCGCTTTGACCTGGCAGACGGCGCGGGATCGCGAAACGTTGCGCACCACCGGCTGGATCACCGGCATCTTGGCAGGCTGTGCTGCGCTGACCAGCCTCGTGCTGTGCTACTTCGTGCTGCCCGGCCATGTGGCGGGTGAGCGGCTGGTGAACCTGCTCGTGCATGGCGGGCTGAATCCCATCTGCACCGGGCTGATCTTCGGCTTTTCTGCCGTCTGGCTCGCCGCGTTGGTGGAGGGCAAAGTTTTGCCCATACCGCGTCGCCTAGCCTGGGCGCTGATCGCGCTGCTGCACCTCGCCGCCTTCTTTTCCGGCAGCCGTGGCGTCATGCTGGCGCTCGCCTGCGGTCATGCGGCCCTGCTCCTGGCGCGTGGCTGGCGGCGTGGCGCGGCGGCGTTGGGCGTGTTCGTCATCACCGGCATGCTGTACTTCACCAGTGCCCCTTTGCTGGCCAGGATCGCCACTTGGCGTGCCGAGTCTGCCGTGGTGATAGAAACACCCGCCCTCACGCATCACCTCCAAAAAGCGGTGGAGCGCGGCGACAACGGCCGCTTTGACATCTACCGCGCCGGATGGAACGCCCTCGACAACCCCTGGCTCGGCACCGGCCAGTGGGGCGTGCGTGACGTGTGGCAGTGCGAGCTCCAGCCCGATCCGTGCAGCATGATGACCCACCTGCACAGCGCCTTCTTTGCCACCTTCGTTCACGGCGGCATCATCGGGACCGTTCTTCTGCTCGCGCTGCTGTTGCAAGCCCTGCGCTGTGCCAGAAACCTCTCCCAAAAAGGCGACGCCACCTGGCTCGCCCTGCTCGCCTTCGGCTGCGGCGGCCTGCTCTTCGACGGCGAATCCCTCACCTCCCTCGCCACCGCCCCGCGCTTCGAAGGACTGCTGTTTTGGCTGCCAGTGGTGGTGGTTTTGGCGCGTGGTGGCCTCACTTCGCCACCACGAGCTGCTTGATGCCCACTTCGCCGTCGAAGGCGATGAAGTTGAGCTGCTCTTTCGCTTCGGCAAAGATCGCGTGCTTGGCCTTCGTGGTGGTTCCAGCGACTTGGACGGTGATCTCGTCGCCTTGGAAGGTGACGCGGCAGGTTTGCCACTCGGCAGATTTGAATTTCACCTGGGTTTTGCCCAGCGGCAGAGCTTTGTCGGCGGTTTCGCCCTTTTCAGGGTTTTTGGCGATATCGAGGAAGGCACGCGTGAGGACGATGCGAAAACTATGGGCGTTTCCGGCGGTGTGAACGCGCAAAGAGTGACGGTCGGCCTCGCCGAGGCGGATTTGAAACTCGAGGGTGCCGTCTTGCATGGTGAGCGGTCCGGTGAGAGCGCTGCCCTTGACGCCAGCCCGGCCAAACATGGCGTCGTCCCGAGCGGTCCATGCTTCTTTGCCCTGGGAGGACTTGAAGGTTTTCAAGTCAACGGGCTGCGCGTTGGCGAGGGGTGGCAATGCCACAGCCAGTGACTTCGGTTTGACGCCCGCAGGCGGGAGTTCACGGCTGTAACCGCCGTTGCGGTAGCGGTTGAGCAGTGTTTCGAGTTCCGTCACGACTGCGGGATGCGGCGCGGAGACATCGCTGGCCTCGGCGATGTCCTGGCGCACGTCGTAGAGCATGCGCTGCAGCTGATTGGCGCGGGCTTTTTTCGCGGCGGGTTTCACATCGTCGGCAGGCACGCCTTCGATCCATTTCCACGGGCCTTTGCGGATGGCAAAGGTGCCGTCGGCGCCGTGAACGATCACGTCGGGACGAATGGGGCTGTCGTGTTTGGCGCCGAGCCAGGCTGGGGAGACATCG
>JBIKYB010000081.1:0-17912 GCA_044355475.1 Prosthecobacter sp. | reverse complement strand
CGGCCACGGCTTCGGCCAGTTGCGTGCGAAACTCCGCCGCCGTGGCGAATCGCATCTCCGGGCGTGTTTCCAGCGCCCTCAGCACAACTTCATCGAGCCGCACATCGATTTGCACACGCTTCGATGGCGGTTCCAGCTTGTCTTTCGGCAGTTCGCCGGTCAGAAGCTCATACAGCACCACACCGAGCGAATAAATATCCGCGCGATGATCCACATGGCGCGGATCGTTCTGCTGTTCGGGCGCGGCATACGTTGGCGTTCCAAAAGGCTGGGACAATGACTCGCCTCCATCCTCACCGGCGGCGCCGATCATCTTCGCGATGCCAAAGTCCGCGATCTTCACGCGTCCTGCTTTGTCCATCAGCAGGTTCTCCGGTTTGATGTCGCGATGCACGATGCCATGCTCGTGCGCGTATTGCAGCGCCTCGCAGACTGGCGGCACGATGGCCAGCGCCTGCTTCGGCGTGAAACGTCCCGCTGACATTGCCTGCCGCAGATTCACGCCATCCACAAACTCCATCAGCAGGAAGTAAAAGCCGCCTGCCTGGCCGAAGTCGTGAATCGTGACGATGTGCGGATGATTTAGCGCCGCGAGCGCCTGCGCTTCCTTTTCAAAGCGTATGGCAAATTTCGCATCGTCCGCACGCTCTGGAGCGAGCAGTTTGAGCGCCACGAGACGATTCAGGGACTTCTGCCGTGCTTTATAGACCACGCCCATGCCGCCCCGGCCCAGGCATTCGAGGATTTCGAGCTGCGGGAAGTGCGGAGCCAGTTCCTCCGGAGTTAACGGCGTTTGCGTGGCGACCGGCGCGGCATCCGGTGGCATCGTTTCGGTGGCAAAGTTCAATGCGGCGAGACAACGCGGGCACAAACCTTGCGGCGCGTCACTTGGCAGTTCGCGGCTGCATTTGGGGCATGGGGTGGATTCGGAATTCATCGCTTCCACGATTAGTTCAGGGATTTCGGGAGCTTGTTACAAGCGATTTCCCATCAAACTCCGCCCAGCACGGCCACGACGTGCCGCATTTCCGTTTCCACGTCCTCACCCTCCGCCAGCGTGGCGGCGATGTTTTCGCGAAACAGCTCGCGGAAACGCTTTCGCAGCCGATGCACCGCCACACGCGCCGCGCCCTCGCTGGAGCCGGTTTTTGCCGCCAGTTCCGCATATGAGATGCTGCCGCGATCCAGCGTGAGGCAGTGCTTCGTCGCCTGAAAATCGTCTGCTTTGCCTGCGCCGATGAATTCGGCCTCCAAAGCGGTCAGAGTCTGCTCCAGCAGCGTCATGGCCCAGCGCCGCTCAAACATCGCATCCGGGGCGAGTTCCGGCTCGCAGGCGAAACGGCGCTCCGCGTCTTCTGCGTCGAGCGGCACATGCGTGATGTGCCCGCCGCGTTTGCGCGAGGCATTTTTGTGCCACTCGTTGATGAGGAAGCGCTTCATCGCCACGAGCAGGAAGGTGCGGAAGCGGCCGTGCTCTGGCCCTGCCGCCTGGAGCCAGTCCTTTTCCAGCAATCGCGCAAAAAACTCCTGCGTCAGATCCTGCGCGTCATGCGGCGCATGCCCGTCACGCCGCACATACGCGTAGAGCGGATACCAGTAGGCGCGGCACAGCGTCTCCATCGCCTGCTGCGAGTCCTCGTGCTTCGCCGCCAGCACGATCGACCAGCGCGTGGTCACGAAAAGCGGTGAATGAGGCTCGTTGGCAGGCATGGTCGGCGGCGTTTCTTCAAGAAACACGGCCGGTTGTTACACGAAATCACGCCAACTGCCACGGTCCGCGCATCGGACGTGTTTGCATGGCCGCCGCTTCGGCGTCATCCAGGATCTGCTCCTTGGCCGGGTTCCAGCGGAGCTTTTCGCGCTTCAGGCGCAGGCCGATGTTCGCGAGGTGGGCGATGGTGATGCTGCGGTGTGCATACTCGATGGGCGCGGCGGGTTTCGCGCTATCGCGGATGGCGTCGATGAAGTTGCGGAAGTGGTCCTTGCTCTCGTAAAGACGCACAGCGCCTTCACCGAGCGGTTTGCGCAGGGAATCGGGCGTGATTTGAAGTTTGCCGCGATTGCAAAGCACCGTGCCGTCTTCGCCTTCAAACGAGATGCCGGCACCGAAATCCTGCTTGTCCATGACGCGCACGGTGGTGCCGTCGGCATAGCGGTAGGCGAAGGAGAACTTGGGCGCGGTGTTGTAGAGACTGCCGGGCGCGGGCCATACGGCCTTCAGATCAAAGAACTCCACCGGACCGCTTTCATCCTGGCCGAGCGCCCATTGCACGATGTCGAGGTGATGCGCGCCGAAGTCGGTGATGTTGCCGCCGGAGTAATCGTAGAACCAGCGCCAGTTTGAATGCAGCCGCGCTGGGCAAAACGGGGCTTCGGGCGCGGGACCGAGCCACAGGTCGTAGTCCAGGCCTTCCGGCACAGGCGCAGGCTTGGTTTGCGAGGCGTGTCCGTTGTTGTCGCGGTTGTCGCTCGCCAAGCCGACGCGGATTTGCTTCAGCTTGCCGATCTTGCCGTTGCGGACGTATTCGCAGGCCATGCGGAAGTGGATGTCGCTGCGCTGCTGGCTGCCCGTCTGCCATACCACGCCGCTTTGGCGCACGACATCGCTCATGAAGCGACCCTGCGCGATGGTGAGGCTCAGCGGCTTCTCGCAGTAGATGTGTTTCTTTGCCCTAGCTGCAGCGACGGCCTGCAAGGCATGCCAGTGATCGGGCGTCGCGATCTGCACGGCATCGACATCACTCCGGGCCAGCACCTCACGGAAATCCTCATGCGTGGCGCAGCCTTGGGTGCCGTAGGTCGTGTCCACCAGCCGCCGCGCAGGTTCACGGCCCAGTCTTCCGGCCTTTTTGATGATGCCCTTGTTGTAGCGGTCCGACTCACGCTCCACATCGCACACGGCGATGACCTGCACGCGCTCATCCTGGAGGAAATTCTTCACCACGTCCGTACCGCGCCCGCCGCAGCCGATCAGCGCCAGTGTGGTGCGATTGGACGGAGCTACCGCGCCGTCTTTACCCAGCGCGGAGGACGGGATGATCGTGGGGAAACCGAGTGCCGCGCCTGCGGTGGTGCATTTTTGGAGGAAACGGCGGCGGGAGGTGGTGGCTGAGGCGTTCATGCGGGCATGAAAACGGCACCGTCCCCATGGATTCTTCAACAGGCTCTGCGGGCGGGGGCAACGCCTCCCAAAATCATTCTTGACGAATCATGGCTAAAAACACTAGCCTGACCAAGTTAAACAAGACAGCCCTCTAAATATGAAAACAACTGGTCTTAACGTTTTATGCCTGCTCGCCGTGTGCGCTTTGAACTGCGCGGCGCGTGAGTTCACCGATCTTCAAGGTCGCAAGCTGGAGGCTGAGGTTGTCACCGTGTCTGGCGGTCAGGCGTCTCTGAAGCGCTTGGCTGATGGCCGCGTGTTCACTGTGCCGGTCGCCACATTTTCAGCGGCGGACCAGAAGTTCATGAACGAGTTCGCCGCCGCAAACATCAAGTATGTCTTTGATGTGAGCTACACCAAGAAGAAACTGGAAACGATGAAGCGGCGTGCCAACGACGAGCTGCTCACGACGGAGCGGTGGTCTTACAAGGTTGAGCTGCGCAACAAGCAGCCGGTAGAGATCAGAAATCTGCGGGTGGATTACTGGCTCTTTCGCAAGGAGGACGAGGGTCGGGGTCTGGGAGCCCCAAGAGTGGCGACCTCCGGCTCCTACAAGCTGGAGTCGGTCAAAGGCTCCGCCATTCATGCCTTTGACACGCTTCCGATTGATCTAAACAAGCGGCAGTTGGAGGGGAATTTCATCTACCTGGACGGCACCCGTCCGCGTTCTGCGGATGCCATGGGCGGCATCGTGCTGCGCATCTTCGACCCGAATGACAAAGAGGTTTTCAAATACACCACCGATGAGGGCCTGCTGGCCGCCGCTGTTGGCAAACCCAGAGCCGCTGATGCGGGCACAGCTCCAGGGGCCAAATAGCCGTTTGACCTTTTCATCTGCTGCCGCTGATATGCCGCGCCGGGCCTCACCGCCCGGCGCTTTCTTTTGCACTCCGCCAAACGAGCTGCCAGCCGCCTGAACCAACCGCCCACCACTCGTGCGCGGGGGGATGCGCTCGGGCTTGTCGATCTGGTCTTGTCGAAAAAGGAGTTCAAGACGCTCACGATTCTGGATCATGTGGCTCCGCAGGCCTTTGGCTTCGCGGCGGCGCTGCTGGTGCGCCGTACGGAGAAGGCGAAGCGCCGCGTGTGGCTGCTCTGCCCGGATGTCAAAACGCAGGATCATGTGCATGCCGAGTTGGGCGTGTGGCAGTGCCCGGCGCTGTATTTTCCGCGCCTTGGCCAGCTCATGGATGGAGCGCTGGCTGATCCCGAGCTGCTGGCGGAGCGCACGGCGGTACTGAGCCGCATGCTGGAGGGCGATTCGCCCGTCATGGTGCTCTGCGCGGACAGTCTCGACGAGCCAGCGCCGGATTTGGCGGAGATCACCGATCAGAAGCGCATGCTGAAGGTTGGGGAGAAGCTGGATGTTGAAGTGTTGCTCAAAGAACTCAGCGAGGCGGGTTACGAGCGCGTGCCGGTCGTCACGGAGCGCGGTCAGTTCGCGCGTCGCGGCGGTATCGTGGACTTCTTCTCCTGGCAGGCTGAGGAGCCGCTACGACTGGAGTTTTTCGATGACGAGCTGGAATCCATCCGCGCCTTTGATCTGCACAATCAGTCGTCGATTCGCCGTCTCGACAGCGCGGGCGTGATCCTGCGCATGAATGACGGCTCCGATGAAACCGGACTCGTCCGCGATCATCTGCGAAAGGATGACTTCATCATTCAGATTGAAGGTTCTCCCACAGATTCAGAGAACCCACAGATTGAGCCTACAATCTGCGGGTTTTCTGAATCTGCGGAAAACACAGGACAAGCATCCGTCCACGCCCGCATCCTCAGCGGTGCTGCCGAGGTGGAGGGGCTGGAGGACTTCGCCGCCGCGATTCATGAGAATCCGCTCGGGGTCTTCGATGCTTCGGACTTCGTGCTGCATGAGGCGCGGCGTGAGTTTTTTGCCCGCCAGATTGCTGAATGGCATGAGGGCGGTTGGCGCACGGTCATCTTCTTCCACAACGAGGCGGAGCGGGAGCGCTTCGCGGAGTTGCAGAGCAAGCTGCCATCGTCGGTGGAGACGAAACTGGGCCTGCTCTATCGCGGATTCACGGTTCCGGCGGCGAAACTGGCGGTTTTGACCGGCGCAGAGATTTTTGGCCGTCATCAGCAAATCCGCCGCGTGCGTGGATCGAAGCTCGACGAGGCCGAGGTGCTGCGCAAAGCGCGTGACGTGCTTAGCGAGCTGCGGGAGGGCGATCTCGTCGTTCACAGTGAGCACGGCATCGGTCGCTTCGCGGGCATTGAGACACGGGAAGGCGGCAAAAAGGAGGAAGTGCTCGTGTTGCACTACGCGGACAGTGCGAAGCTCTTTGTGCCGCTGGCGCACGTCCACATGGTTAGTCGTTATGTCGGCGTCGGTGGCAAAGCGCCGTCTCTGAGCAAGCTGAGCGAGAACCGCTGGCAAAAGACGCGAAAAACCGCCGAGAAGAGCGTGGAGGAATTTGCCGTGCGCATGCTCAGCGTGGCGGCGGAACGGCAGACGTTGAAGGCTTACTCACATCCGCCGGACACAAAGTGGCAGGTCGAGTTCGAGGAGTCCTTCCTTTATCGCGAAACGCCCGACCAGCTCCGCAGCGCGGAGGAGATCAAACGCGACATGGAGGCTGAAAAGCCGATGGATCGGCTGCTATGCGCGGATGTCGGCTTTGGGAAGACCGAGGTCGCGATTCGCGCCGCGTTCAAAGCGGTGATGGGTGGTCGTCAGGTGGCCATTTTGGTGCCGACGACTGTTTTGGCCCGCCAGCACTGGGAAAACATCCGCCAGCGCATGAGTGAGTTCCCTGTGACGGTGGAGATGCTCTGCCGCCTCACGCCGAAGAATCGTGAGCGCGAGATCATCAAGGGCATTAGCGAAGGCACGGTCGATGTCGTCGTCGGCACGCACCGCGTAATTTCCAAGGATGTGCGCTTCAAAAACCTCGGCCTCGCGGTGATCGATGAGGAACAGCGCTTTGGCGTGAAGCACAAGGAACGATTCAAAGACCTCTTCCGTCTCGTCGATGTGCTCACGCTCAGCGCCACGCCGATTCCGCGCACGCTTTACCTCGCGCTCATGGGCATGCGCGACATGAGCACCATCGAGACACCGCCGCCGAACAAACAGGCGGTGATGACGCAAATCTGCCCGTATGACGAACGGGTGATCAAACAGGCCGTCGATTCCGAGATCGAACGCGGCGGGCAGGTTTTCTTCCTGCACAACCGCGTCATGACCATCGAGAAGGTCGCGCAGCGCATCCGCGATTTGTGCCCGAAGGCCCGGGTCATCATCGGTCACGGTCAAATGGACAGCGAGTTGCTGGAGGACGTGATGCACACCTTTGTGGATGGCGGCGCGGACGTGCTCGTCTGCACGACGATCATCGAAAGTGGCGTCGATATTCCCAATGCGAACACGATCATCATCGACCGCGCGGATCGCTTCGGTTTGGCCGACTTGTATCAGTTACGAGGCCGCGTGGGTCGTGGCGGTGTGCAGGCGCATGCGTATCTGCTGTTGCCGCGAGATGCCGTCACCGCTGGCGATGCCCGCAAGCGCGTGAACGCCATTAAGCAATACGCCGGCCTCGGCAGCGGCTTCAAAATCGCGCTGCGTGATCTGGAAATTCGTGGCGCGGGCAATCTGCTCGGCACGGAGCAAAGCGGCCACATCGCCGCGATCGGCTTCGATTTGTACTGCCAGATGCTCAAACAAAGCGTCGCGCGGATGCAGGGGCGCCGTGTCGCACGCCCGGTCGAGGTCGGGCTGCGTGCTGATTTCCTCGTCATGAGCGAGGCGATGATGCTCCAGGCAGCGAAAGGCGCCACGCCCGCGTTTTTGCCCTCCACCTTCATTGAGGACGCGAAAACGCGCATCACCGCCTATCGTCAGCTCGGCGAGATCATGACACGCAAGGAACTCGACGACCTCGAATCGCAATGGCGCGACCAGTTTGGCGAAAAGCTGCCCCACGCCGTCACCAACCTGATCACCTGCGCCTCCATCCGCCTCGCCGCCGCGCACAACGGCATCAGCGATGTCGAAATCAAGGAGCGGAAGCTCATGCTCACACGCAACGGCAAGCTGGTGATGATCCAGGGTAAATTCCCGCGCCTCACCGCCAAAGAAGGCCACAAACAGCTCGTCGAGACGCTGGCGATGCTGCGGGCGATGTGAGCGGTTGCGCAGGAAAAAGGTTTGTGGCACATCGTCTGGCATGACGATCACCCTGCCACCTGCTCTGGACGCCCTTGTGGTCAAAAAGATGGCCACAGGACTTTATGATGACGCCGCCGAAGTGGTGCGTGATGCCCTGCGGCAGATGGAGGCGCGTGAATCTGCGCTGAGTTGGCTGAAGGAAGAGGCGACGCGTGGTTTTGAAGAGCTGGATCGGGGAGATTACGTCGAACTGGACCGCGAAGGCTTTATGAATCACTTCCGTGCCCGCCGACAAGTCGCATGACTTTTCGAGTTTCAGCCGCAGCACTGGAAGACCTCCAGTCTGTTGATGATTACACCGTGCGAACATGGGGCGTCGATCAGGCGGATCGTTATCTGGCGATGCTATGGGCCACCTTCGAGCAGATTGCCCGCAAGCCAGCCCGGTGGCGGCTGCGGCCAGAGTTGCATGCAGAGTGCCGGATTTGTTTCTCAGGCCGACACGCGATCCTATATCGCATCAAGGAAGACCGGATTGAGATCGGACGCGTTCTTCATGAGGCCATGGACTTTCCAAGGCATGTGGAAAAGCTCTTCGTCGATTCGTGACCGGGCAAACTGCTCAATGTCAAAGCAGCGCCGCCAGCACCTCGTCGAAAAGCCGCTGCGCCGTGGCCTCTCCCTGCGCGTAGCCGCTTTTCAAACGGCTCGGAAACAGCGGCGAAGGTCGAGGGTGTGTGGTGGTCGTGGTGGTGATTTTTTTGCCATGGATGCGCGCCAGCGTCATGCGGTCGGCCAGGATCTGGCGGCCCATGAGTTCATGCGAGGCGGCGATGGTGCTGAGCAGCTTGCCCGGCAGCAGCAGCGGTGGGTTGCCCGAGGGCTGGGTGATGCGGTGCAGGACGATGTGGTCGATGCTGTCATCGGTGAGCCACGGATCGACCGGCGTCTCGTGCGCGATACCGCCGTCCGTGCAGAGGCGTCCGTCGAATTCCATGGGCGAAAAAAGCATCGGCACGCAGCAGCTCACCGCCATCGCACGAGCCAGCGGTCCCTGCGTGGCAAAGAGCGTCTCGTGCCGCAACAGATCGCTCATCGCGATCATCAGGCGCGGCTGGGTGAGCGATTCGATGCCGCGCTGGCCGACGAACGACTCAAAGTAGCTGATGGCACCCGCGGGATTGAAAAAGCCGGGATGCAGGTAGCGAAACACCTCTACGAATTGATGCCAGACCCACTGCGTGCGGCTAGCAAAGGCGAGGTAAAGACGAGGGCTGATCACGGCCTGTCGGATCACTTCTGTTTCCAACCCGGCTGCATACAAACCGGCGGTGATCGCCCCGGCGGATGATCCGGCCACCGCGACCGGGCGCACCCCCAGCGCGTGCAGCCGCGCCATGAAGCCCGCGTGCGTGGCGTAGCCCATGAAGGACGCGCCGAGAGAAATGGCGATGCGCGGGGCGCTCATGCGGCCTGGACCTCCAGTTTTGATGCCCCGGCATGGCGTGCGAGGAGGAAAAGCACCCCGCCGACCAGCCCCCAGAACAAGTTGAACAACCAGCCAGCCAGCGAAGCGGAAATGCCCACTGCGTCAGGCACCCCGGCGATCCCCGCCAGCAGCGCCTCGAAGGTGCGCTCACGTACGCCGAGTCCTGAGACCGAGACCGGCAGTGAGGCCGCCGCATCGACGATGGGCATGGCGGTCAGCACATCGAGCACCGGAGCCGAGCCGCCCACGGCACGCAGGCCGCAGTAAAAACTCATGAAGAAGGCCACATGCAGAAAAAGGGCGACAAACGTGGCGGAGAGCGCCCGCTGCCACAACGTGGCAAAGACGTCATGCACCTGTGTCATCCGCGCCAGCGTGCTGGCGAACTTGGGGTGCCCAAACGTGCGCGGAAAGGTGCGCCGACCCCATTCCAGCAGGCTCGGCTTGAAAGAAACCCAGGAAAGCACCAGACCCGCCACTGCTCCTCCGACATACATGCCATAGCCGCTCACGAGCATCCGCACATCCGGCCCAAAATCCGGCCAGTCTGCCGCTTTTGCCGCGATGCAGGCCGCAAACAGCAGCGCCACCGCCACCAGCCCAGCCAGATGATCCAGCACCAGCGACACGCTGACCGGCATGGTCTGGCCCGGCAGCCGACGTGAGAGGGACATGATCTTGTAGGCGTCCCCGCCCACCACGCCGAGGGAGCTGATGTTGAAAAACGCGCTCACTATCTCCGCCCGCAGCACCAGGCCAAAGGCCAGCGTGGGCGCAAAACCACGCAGCAGGATGTGCCAGCGCACGGCGGTGAGCAGCAGGGAGAGAAACGCAAACGCGATGCCGGCCACGGCCCAGGGCCAGTTCGTCAGCAGCGTCCGAAAGCGCGGCGCGATCTCGCTGATGAGATCATGCTCTCGGAACAGCAGAAACAGCAGCACTCCGCTGATGGCCAGACGCAGGGAGATGGAGAGCAGCCGCTTCAAAACGCAGGATGGGGCAGGATCAGGCGGCCACCTTTTGATCCAGCGCCTCGGCGATCGTGCTAACGCTTTGCAGGATGCGCTTCGCCTGGTCCTGGTCGGCCATCTTGAAGTTGAAGTTCTTCTCGATCATCACCACGAGCTGCAGGGCGTCCACCGAGTCCAGGCCGATGCCTGCGGGGCCAAAGAGCGGGGTGTCATCGCCGATGTCATCTGCGGTCATGTCGAGCATCAGCTCGCTGATCATGAGTTCCTTGAGGCGCTGGCGGGTGGGCATGCTGGGATTTACGTTTTGGGAGGCGGCAGGGACAGCTCAAAGCATGCCGCCGTCGATTTTGAGGGAAGTGCCAGTGATATAGCTCGCCTCTGCGCTGGCAAGAAAGAAAACCGCCGCCGCTACTTCCGAAGGTTTCGCAAAACGGCGCATTGGGAGCTGCATTTTGAGCGCTTTGAGGTGCTCCGGCGTCCAGTCGGCAGGCAGGCCGCCTTCGATGTAGCCGGGGCACACCGCGTTTACCGTGATGCCCATGCGGGCGGATTCCTTCGCCAAACTTTGCGTCAGCCCGATCACGCCCGCCTTTGCCGCCGCATAGTTCGTCTGCCCGGCAGGCGATGATATGGCGCTGAGGGAGGCGATGTTCACGATGCGCCCCTGCCGTTGCCGCATCATCGCGGGCAGCACCGCCTGGCAGCCGTGAAAGACCGCATTCAGGTTCGCATCCAGCACGCGCGACCATTGATCCTGCGACATGTTCGCCAGCAGTGCGTCCTCATGGAAGCCCGCGTTGTTGATCAAAACACCCAGCGCACCCGCTTTGGCCTCGATTTCAGTCAGTGCGGTCTTCCAGGCCTCGGGCGAGGTGATTTCGAGTGTGATCAAATCGGTGCGCTCTGGAAAACGCGTCACCAGCTCCTCTGCACGCTCGCGGCGCTCTCGCACGCCCAAAAACACGCGGCAGTCCGCCTCCTTCGTGAGGAAATATTCGGCGATGGCAAGGCCCAGCGCCCCATTCGCGCCAGTGATCAGGATGTTGCGGCTCATGCTTCTTGCATTGGAGTTTCAAGTTTCAGGTTTCAAGTTCAGAAGGAGTTCATTTCAGCGATGCGCTCCAGACTTCTGGCGAACGCACTCCTGGCCGCGCTTCACCGCCGGGAATGACGATTTGATTGTTCCAGAGCACCACGTTCGTCGTGACGAGTGAAAACGGTACTTCGCCCGCTTTGGACCACGACTGCGATTTCAGGTCAAAGGCCAGAACATCACGCGGAAAGCCGGGATGCTTCGATTTCGGCTCGAAGTTCGCGTTCGCGCCGTCATCACCGCCGATGATGAGAATCTTACCATCGACCACCGGAGCTGGACTCGGAGCCGCGACGGCCACGCGGGGCATGTCGGGTAGTTTTTTCCAGCCCGTGGAGGAAGACGCAGAATCGGCAAGCTGACGCTCGCCGCTACGAGAAGGCGGCGTGTAGCCCCACGCATCGTTCAGCCACTCGCGCTCCGGTTTGCCATCGGGGCCGGGCTTCAATGACGCGCCGCTGAACAGATGCACCGCGCCTTTCACTGCAGCCATGCAGCTCAAAATGCGCGGTTTGCCGGGGCAGGGGGGCAGTGCCTGCCATTGAGCGTTCTTTTGTTTCAAATCGAGCGCCCAGAACGTGTTCAGCGCACTTGTCGCCGTCGGATTTTCGATTCCGCCGACGATGTAGATCACGTCATCGAGCACGCATCCGCTCATGAAAGCACAAGGCTGCGGCAGCGGCGGCAGCGCCACATGGTCCTCTAGCCAGAACACCTCGCGGAAGTGTTCCGTCGCGTTTCCACCACCCACGATGACGAGTCCGTTTTTCATCGTGAGACTCACGCCGTAGCCATTTGGCTTCGGCAGCTTGCCCACCACACGCCATGGGCCGTCAGACTGCTCCAAGGCATAAACCGTGTCATACCAAAGCTTCGTTCCGCCCTCCCACGGCATTTTGTCGATGAAATGCGTGCCGCCGGCCACGATGAGCGCTCCACCGCTCACACCGGCGAAGGAACCGGCAAAGCCTCGCGCATCGGGAACAGGCGGCAATTCAGACCAGTTCAGCATCGAAATCAGCAGCAACGGTTTCATCCGGCCTTTCTAGGGCTTCGTCATTCATTCGTCATTCGGAATTCGCCATTCGTGAGTCTTTGTGACTGTCAGCCGAAAGCCTTGGCAAACTTTCTGCGTACTTCGGCACCCTCAAATGCTCACCCTCTCTGGCAAATCCCACGGCAAACTCTGCGACGGCGTCTCGCGTCGCGATTTCATGCGCATCGGCGGTCTCGCCATGGGCGGCTTGTCGTTGCCGGAGCTTTTGAAGGCCGAGGCGGAGGCCAAAGCGGGCCGCAGCTTCAAGTCGGTGATCATGATTTACATGTGCGGCGCTCCGCCGCATCAAGACATGTATGATTTGAAGATGGACGCGCCGCTGGAGATTCGCGGACCCTACAAACCCATCAAGACCGCCGTCCCCGGCATCCACATCTCCGAGCACGCGCCGCGTCTCGCGAAGATCATGGACAAGCTGGTGCCCATCCGCAGCATGTGGGGCTCGCCGAATGGTGCGCACGACAGCTTCATCTGCTACACCGGCAAAGCGCCGCCTCCGAACGGTGGCAATGCTCCCACCGGCCGTCTTTCCGATCCGCCTTCCTTCGGCTCGGTCATTTCCAAGCTCAATGGCCAGGCTGATCCCGCGATCCCTGCCTTCGTCGGCCTCGCGCCCAAGGCCGGTCATCCGCCCTACGGCTCGCCGGGGCACCCCGGTTACTGCGGCAACACGCACTCTGCCTTCCGTCCGAACGGCGCGGGCGTGGAAGATCTCCAGCTCAACGGCATCACGCTCGACCGCCTCGAAGACCGTCGCTCGCTGCTCAATGGTTTCGACAATTTCCGCCGCGAACTCGACTCCAGCGGCCTCGTCAGCAGCATGGACGCCTTCAACCAACAGGCGCTGAACGTCCTTACCAGCAGCAAGCTGCTCAACGCGCTCGATTTGAGCAAGGAGACCCTCAAAACCCGCGAACGCTACGGCAAAGGCGATCCGAAAAACTATGGCGACGGTGCCCCGATGAATCTGGAGCACTTCCTGCTCGCCCGCCGCCTCGTCGAAGCCGGTGCGCGGGTGGTGACGCTGAATTTCGGACGCTGGGACTTCCACGACAACAACTACCCCCAACTCCTGCGCCACCTGCCGCTCTTCGATCAAGGCATGAGCGCCCTCGTCGAGGATCTGCACGAGCGTGGCCTCGACAAAGACGTGGCCGTCGTCGCCTGGGGTGAGTTTGGCCGCACACCGATCGTGAACAAGGATGGCGGACGCGATCATTGGCCGCGTGTCGGTGGCGCGTTGCTCGCTGGTGGCGGTTTGCGCACCGGCCAAGTCATCGGTGCCACTGACAAGCTCGGCGGCGAACCCACCGAGCGCCCCGTGCATTTCGGCGAGGTTTTCGCCACGCTCTACAAGCACATGGGCATCGACACCGTGAAGACCACGCTCAACGACCTCACTGGTCGTCCGCAGTATCTCACGGATTCATGGCAGCCGATGCCGGAGCTGATTTGATGCGGAGACGTGGCTTGCCTCGACTCATTTTAGAGCGTAGGCACTTCCATGGCCCCGATTAAGACCACACTACCCGAGGGCCTGACTCTCAAAGAAGGCGACGAAGCAGATCTTCGTGTGGTCATTCAAGATGGCGTCCTGGTCGTGACCAAGGTTCTGCGGCAAAAGAGCTCGGAATCCCCCACTGCCGACTACAAGGTCAAGCTGGGTGCCTGGAATCGAAAGTAAGGTGCTCGGAAAGGCTGGGCGGAAGCCAGGCGTATTTCGTGGCGCATGTCGTTCCCGCATCCAGCTCATCCCATCAGCCGCCGTGATATGATTCAGGCGGGAGCGGTCGGTTTGCTGGGCCTGGGGATGAATCATCTCAGCGCTTTGCAGGCGATGACGGCAGCCACGCAGCCTGCACGCGCCAAGTCGGTGATCTACATCTTCCTCAGCGGCGGCCTAGCGCAGCAGGACAGCTTCGACATGAAGCCGGACGCGCCCATGGAGTATCGCGGTGAGTTCAAACCCATCCGCACGCGCACGCCGGGCCTGCATATCTGCGAGCACATGCCCAATCTCGCGCGCATTTCAAAGAAGTGGTCCCTCGTGCGCTCGCTCACACATGGCAGCAGCGATCACTCGCTGGGACATCACATCATGCTCACAGGCCGCAGTGATGCGCCTCTCGGATTTGATCCCAGCAAGCCGAAGAAGTCCGATCATCCCAGCATCGCCGCGCTCGCCACGGCGCTGCTGCCGAAGCGCAAAGACAACCTGCCGCCTTCCATTGTGCTGCCAGACAAGCTCGTGCATCGCGTGGGACGCACACTCGCAGGTCAGTTTGGAGGCATGCTCGGCTCGCAGCATGATCCGTGGTTCCTGGAGATGTCTCCCTACCATCCGAATCACTATGGAGCTTATCCGCAGTATTTGTTTCACCATGAGCGTGGCTTTGAAAAAGACGACAAGCTGAAGTTCCAGGCCCCACATCTCTCGCTGCCGCAGGGTCTGACACTCGACCGCGTGATGGATCGCGTCTCGCTGCGCAACGCGCTCGAAGCGCAAACCAACGATCTCACTGCGCTAGCTGGCGATGAAGCCTTCGATTCCACCCGCCAGGCCGCCATCGGCCTGCTGAGCAACCGCAAGGTGCATGACGCGTTCAGCTTGGAGAAGGTCGATCCCAAGCTGCTCGACCGCTATGGCCGGCACAGCTTCGGCTGGTCGCTGCTCATGGCCAAAAACCTTGTGCAAAGCGGCGTGCGGCTCGTGCAGGTCAATCTCGGCAACAACGAGACCTGGGACACGCATCAGGCTGCGTGGCCAAACTTGAAAAACTTCCTGCTGCCGCCGATGGACCAAGCCGTGAGCGCCTTGATTGAAGATCTCGACGCTAGCGGCCAGTTGGATGAGACGCTCATCGTCATGGGCGGCGAATTTGGCCGCACGCCGAAAATCAAGAGTATCACCGCCACCGCCCTGCCCGGTCGCGATCACTGGGGCCACGCGCAGAGCATCCTGCTTGCCGGTGGCGGCATTCAAGGCGGTCGCGTCATCGGCGAGACCGACAAAATCGGCGGCTATCCCATCAGCGACGCTCAAACGCCGGAAAACTTCGCCGCCACGATCTACGAAGCGCTCGGCCTCCCCCGCGAAACCATCTGGAAAGACTTCACCGGCCGTCCGCACACGCTCTACATGGGCTCGCCGATTGGCGGGCTGGTGTAAAGTGGTCCGCACAGTCCCCTGTGCGGCGCGTGGCAGTCTCTTGGTTTTGTTTGCTGTGAAAACCCTCGCATGGGAGCCGTGCAGTGACGCTTTGCGGACATGCGGCGCGATGAAAGATGGCGGAGCACCACACAGAGGACTGTGCGGACCACTATGGCGTCATTCGACGCGCCATTTGCTCTTCAGCGCATCCCACTCGTCATCCGGTTTTCGCCTCAATCCACGCCACTCGGGTACTTGCATCACGACTTGCTCGATCAAATCAGCGCACTGCTCGGCAATCGTCACCAACGTGCGGCGCATGCCCGCTGCTTCGGCGATTTGGATCATCTTTGCATGATCCAGGCCACTGCTGACGCGTTTTGCCTCTTCACTGTCACGCTGTGCCACACGCAGCACATCCTCGGTGTAGCGCGGCAGCCAGCGGCGGTTTTCGGCGAGCACGGCGGCCAGCAGCGTCTGCAGCTCGGGCTTCCAGCCGTCATCGAACAGTTGGCCGAGTTCTCCACAGTTCTCGCCGACGCGCATGTAGTGCTGCTGAATCGCCTCCACGGGCGTCGAGGCCATATCGCGGAAAGTTTTGGGCCAATCAATGCCCAATTCGCCGCCAATCGTGTGAAACGTGAATTGATCCTGCACGATGCGGTTTCGCGGCGTGTAAACGCCGTCGAGCAAATGCATGCGAATGCCGGGCTGGACCGATTTGATGAGCGAATCGCCGACCATGTGAACCATCCAGCCCAAGGCATACGCGAGGCCGCGCTCGGAGGTCATGTCATCGCGAATCGCGAGCGCGCAGTAGTCCGCGAGATGATCCCACGGCACGCGCAGACACACGTCCGCCTTCGCCCAGCCGAAGACGAGATGTGCGCGACCGTAAAACAGTTCGTGGATCTGCTTGGGACGATGCATTTGCCCATCATGCACGAGAACCCACGGTCTCACCGCGCCGCCAGTAATGGAGCTTTTCTCCAGCGGAACGGTGCCGAAGCCAACCGCTCGTCCTGTATCGACACATACTGCTTCCGGCATCACCTGGATGTCACAACCAAGATAGGCACCGCACAGGAAGCTCGGCAGATGCCGCTCGATGATCGGCGTAATCGGCAGACCGCGCCCCTTTGCCGCTTTCGCCGCGAGGATGCCATACATGGTGTGTCCGATCAGTCCGCTCATGTGTTGGAAGCAAACGCTGAGCTTGAAGCTACTCTAACTCGTAGTGCTTAGTTCTCAGTGCTGAGTGCTCAGTCAACATAAGCGCCGGCTGACTGCGCACTTTCAAATACACGCTCGCCGGCAAGAGGGCCGCCCCTCCCCTCGTACGTTTGCAGCCATGCTCTCCATCTATTCCAAATCCAGCGGCGGCTTCTGCGATGGTGTGTCGCGTCGAAACTTCCTCAAGATCGGCGGACTCGCCATGGGCGGGCTGTCATTGAATGATGTGCTACGCGCCGAAGCGACGCAGAAGGCGGGCAAGTCGCACAAGGCGGTGATCATGGTCTTCCTGCCGGGCGGTCCGTCGCATCAGGATATGTTTGACCTGAAGCCGGATGCACCGAGCGAGATCCGTGGCGAGTTCAAACCGATCTCAACGAACGTCCCCGGCATCCAGATCTGCGAGCACCTGCCGCGTCTTGCGAAGATGATGGACAAATGCACGCTCATCCGCTCGCTGGCCGACTGCGACAGCGGCCATGATGCCTTCCAGTGCCTCACCGGCCGCAGCGCGAAGCGTCAGCCGCCTGGTGGCTGGCCGTCGATGGGTTCCATCGTTTCCAAGCTCGAAGGCAGCGTGAATCCGGCCATGCCCGCATTTGTCGGCCTCGCGCCGAAGATGGGCCACATGCCCTGGGCGCGCACGGGCGAGCCGGGCTATCTCGGCGTCGCGCATGCGCCGTTCCAGCCGAATCGCGGCGGCGGCACGGAGGACATGTCTCTCAATGGCATCACGCTCGACCGCCTTGGCGACCGCAAGACGCTGCTGAGCAGTTTTGATAACCTGCGCCGCGATCTCGATGCCACCGGCCTCATGGGCGGTGTGGATGTCTTCAATGAGCAGGCGCTCAATGTACTCACTAGCCCCAAACTGCTCCAAGCACTCGATTTGAACCGCGAAGACCCGCGAATCGTCGAGCGCTACGGCCAAGGCGAGAACCGCAACCGCGACGACGGCGGTCCGCGTCTCACCAGCCATTTCCTCATGGCCCGTCGGCTTGTGGAGGCCGGTGCGCGTGTCGTGACGCTCGCTTTCAGCCGCTGGGACTATCATTCGAACAACTTCGGCCAGCTTCGCGAAGACTTGCCGCTGCTCGACGCCGGCCTTACCGCGCTCATCACCGATCTGCACGAGCGCGGTCTCGACAAAGATGTCTCCGTCGTCGTGTGGGGCGAATTTGGTCGCACACCGAAGATTAACGACAAAGGCGGTCGCGATCACTGGCCGCGTGTCGCCTCCGCGTTGCTCGCCTGCGGCGGCATGCGCCACGGACAAGTCATCGGTGCCACCGACAAACACGCCGGCGAACCCACCGACCGCCCCGTCGCTTTTGGCGAAGTCTTCGCCACGCTCTATAAACAGATGGGCATCGACGTGACGAAAGCCACGCTTACCGATCTGACCGGTCGGCCGCAGTATCTCGTGGATGGCAATCTGCCGATGGCGGAGCTGGTTTGACCAGACTTGCGCATGTGCTACCGAGGCCGACATGCCACGCACCAAAGCATTTCTCGGCGTTTTGACGCTGTTCATCACGATCTCGGCCCTTTGGTTCCGTTTCGGCAAGACCTTCCCCGAATGGCTGTCCATCGCGGCCTGCGCATGGATGTTTCTGATCGGAC
>JBIKYB010000333.1:0-5599 GCA_044355475.1 Prosthecobacter sp. | reverse complement strand
GACGTGGCCGGGGACGGTGGTGCCGCACTCGGGGCAGGACTTGAGGGTGGGCGCTTTCCAGCGGTTTGCGCCCTGACGCATGCGTTGGCGGCTCTTGGATTGTCTGCGCTTGGGATTGGCCATGAGATTTCTGGGGTGGGGGTCTAGTTCAGTTTGTTCAAAGCTTCCCACACACCCGGACCCGCACTTTGAGGTTCTTCTTCGACTGTCTCCAGCACGGGTTCAAACCTGCCTTCGGCGGGACACTGGCGGGGACGGACATTGCCGGCCTCGCAGCGTGGGTAGCTCGGAAGGGCCACGAGAGTATCTTCCCGGATGGTATCCGTCAAGTTGATCGTTCCATCCTTTGCAATCTCCAGCTCCGTCTCGTAGTGGGAAAGCTCGACGCGATGCTCGAAACGCTCCAGGCAGCGCCCGCATTCGAGGCTAAAAAGAGCCTCCAGACGGCCTGAGACGATGAGATCCTCGCCGTCTTTCTCCAGGTGCAGCTCATATTTGAGTGGGGAGAGCGGTTGGATGGGATCATTGGCGTCGAGCCCGAAAAACGCGGGGGATTCCTGGCCGGTGATGTCCTTCCCACTCTCGGGGAGGGAGCGGATGTCGATTTGAAAGGGGCGGTGCATGGCAAGAGACTGGGGGCTAGATGCTGGTAGAAGGCCGGAGCTTGGCGCAGAGGGCTTCGGCGACGTTGGGGGGGACGAATTGCTCGATATGCCCTCCCAAGCGGCAGATTTCCTTCACCAGGCGGCTGCTGATGTAGGTGTATTCTTCGCGGGGCATGAGGAAGAGGGTTTCGAGGTTCGGCTCTAACTTACGGTTCATGAGGGCGAGTTGGAACTCGAACTCGAAGTCGGAAACGGCTCGCAGACCGCGCACGAGAGCGCAGGCGCGGTGATGGCGGGCAAAATTGACGAGTAAGCCGTCGAAGGGCATGACTTCAATGCCGTTGATCTCGGCGGTGGCGCGGCGGATGAGTTCGACACGTTCCTCAACGCTGAAAAGGCTCTGTTTGGAGTTGTCCCGGGCGACGGCGATGATGAGATTGTCAAAAATGCCCGCAGCACGCTGGAGCACGTCAAGGTGACCGTTGGTGAGAGGGTCGAAGCTGCCGGGGTAGATCGCGCGTCGCATGATTTTCTGAGAACGAGTGTAGCGGAGACGCTCTGCGGGTGAAAGCGGAAAGCTCAGGCGAGAATGACCTGTGCCATGGCGAGGTCTCTCGTGTGGGTGAGGCTGACGAGGCAGTTGGCGTCTGCGGCGTGCTGTTTGGCTGCCCCATGAAGGACAATCTGCGGTTTGCCGCTGGCCTCGCGCACGACCTCAATGTCCGTCCAGACCACGCCTTCGGCCCATAAACCGGTGCCGAGAGCCTTGGCAGCGGCTTCCTTGGCGGCAAAACGGGCAGCGTAATGCATGGCTGGATCGGCGCAGGCGTCGCAATAGGCGATTTCTCCAGCGGTGAAGGTGCGTTCCTTGAAGCGTTGGCCGTGCCTTTCGAGCATCTCACGGATGCGCGCCACTTCCACGAGATCAATGCCGATGCCTGTAGGTGTCATCGGCGCTCAATCGCGGTAGGTGGTCATGACGGCGAGCATTTCCCGCACGGCGGCCTGCAGGCCGATAAAAACGGCCCGGGAAACAATGTGGTGGCCGATGTTCAGCTCCGCGAGATGTGGCACAGGCCAGAGATCGGGCAGATTTTTCGTGGTCAGGCCATGTCCGGCGTTGATTTGCAGCCCGAGGGCATGGCCGAGCTCTGCTGCGGCGCAGAGCCGCTCCACCTCAGCCTTGCGGGCGTCTCCACTTTGGTTGGCGAAGGTGCCGGTATGCAGTTCGATCATCGCGGCTCCGATCTCGGCGCTGGCGCGGACTTGATCGAGATCCGGGTCGATGAACATGCTGACACGGGTTCCGTTGTCTCCCAGCGCCTTCACGGTGGTGCGTAGCGTGTCGCGCTGGCCGGAGACATCGAGTCCGCCCTCAGTGGTGACTTCTTGGCGGTTCTCCGGCACCATGCAGACGAAGTCCGGGCGCACAGCGAGGGCGATTTCGAGGATCTCGCGGGTGTTGCCCATCTCTAGATTGAGTTTCGTGGCGATATTCTGACGCAGGAGGCTCACATCGGCATCCTGGATGTGGCGGCGGTCAGCCCGCAAATGTACGGTGATGGAGTGAGCTCCCGCAGCCTCGGATTCAAGGGCGGCTGTCAGGACGGAGGGCTCGGCAAAAGGTGAGTCTAGCATCGTGCGGTAGCGCGCTTGGCGCAGCGTGACGACGTGGTCGATGTTGACACCGAGGAGCAGGTTGGGCTGGGTCATGAGCGGTATGTAGCGCTTCCCAACCATGCCGCAAGCCTGCTGTCCCTTTGGATGTTTTTACGGAATCTTCACGGAAAAGTGTAACCGACGGCCCAAGAAATGGAACTAGTTCATCGCTCTCCACTTGGATGAAAAAACAACGAATCTCACCACTCCCATGAAATCCCTCTTCTACACCATCCTGATACTCGGCGGCGCATTTCTCGGCTATGACTACTTCATAGCGCCTCCCGGGCAGAAAATCGTTTTCAAGAGCCTCAACCCGCCGCCGCAGAAAAAAGTTGCGCCGGTGGTGCCTGCTCCTGAGGTCAAGCCTGTCATGCCACAGCCAGAGCCAATAAAGCCGGTCATGACCGAAACACCGAAGCCTGCTCCAGCTCCTGTTTCCGTGGCACCACCGCCGCCGGTTTCTTCGGGGCCAAAGTTTGAACCCATCGAAACGCTCACAGGCAACTGGCTTAACATCCCGCATTCCGCTTTTCCACGCGAGGTTAAGCTTTTGCAAGATGCCGAGTTCAAGATGAGCGCGGGAGCCAGCAAAGTGGCTGCAGGTGGCACAGCTTATGCCCTCAGTTCGGAAAAGGGGGTGATCACGCTAGCGCCCGCAATCGGGGCTTCAGCACGGGCGCAACTGCCTGTGGATGGCACAGATTTAAAGGCGCAGCTCAACGCGGTGTATGAAAAGTGGAAAGTGCTGCGGGCGGAGGAGTTGAAAGCCATCGCGGCGCGGAAACAACAAGTCATGCCGCAGCAACAGGAAGCCGTCCCGTCCAGCAGCGAGGCCGACGCGAGCGGCAAGCCGGTGCGTGGAGCTGATGGAAGCTATCCGCTGCTTGTTGCTAGCATGAAACGTGGCCAGGTGACGGAGATCACGCCACAGAACATTAAGGGGTGGCAGGACCCGCAGCCGTTGAAGGTGCAGGGTAAGGACGGCTGGGCGGTGAAGGTGAACTTTGAGGCGAAGACTGTTTTCGGCCCTCAACCAGCCGAAGCGCAGGCGCTGATCCTCGATGGGCGCGTCACTGGCTGGTACTTCACCGGCTCGGGAGAAGAGGTGCCGTGATGAAATTTATGCGTACCGGGAAGTTTCCGTTTGCCAGAACATGTCATGCGTTTACTATCGCTGCCCATTCGGTAGGGAGCGGTAGCTCAATTGGTTAGAGCGCCAGCCTGTCACGTTGGAGGTTGCGGGTTCAAGTCCCGTCCGTTCCGCCACTGGATGTTATAGGCCGCCTTGTTTCAAGGCGGCCTTTTTCATGCCTGAAAACAGCCTGTAACCCGGCTTACTGCTCCAGAGCACGTTCGAAGCAGCGCTTTTCCTCTGGCAGCATGTGTGCCTTGGGATTGATGGCCTTGATGACACCTGCAGCCTCCTCTCGGAAACCGCCGCTGCGGGCGATGGCTGCGAACACAGCACGCTGGCCTTCAGTGAGGCGGTTCAAATCCATGTATTGCAGGTAGGACACCGCCTGCTGGATGTCTTGAAGACGATGATGTGCCAGGGCCACAGCGAGCTTGCGCTGATCGTCTTTGGGCTGGATTTGCAGGAGTTTCTGCGCGTTGCGCAAGGCGAGCTCGGTATTTTTTCCCACCAGCAGGCTGACGTACAGATTGCGTTCGACGTAGGAAGTGTCGTCCGGCCAACGACCGACGGCGGCCTGGGTGGCCTGTAGCAGGGTTTCGGTGTTTTGATTGGCCTCGCAGGCCTTGATCAGGCCGGTGTAGGCTTCGCGCTCAATGCGCGGGGGGGCGGAGGCTCGCTGAGCGGCGCGGATGGTGAGCCGGTAGGCGTCTTCGGCGATGTCGAAGTGTCCGCGGTCCTCACCATACTGGGCAATTCGCAGCAGGGCAGGGTAACGGCCGTTGATTTCGGCCATGTCTTTGGCGGCGATGAGTTTGGAGCGCAGTTCCTCGGCGGGCTTTTTGAGCACATAAGCCAGATGCGCTTTGAACATCGCCACCGTGGTCGGGTCGAGCACATCTTTGATTTTGGGGTCGTTAACCAGCCGTTCCACATCACCGAAGCGCTGCAGCATCGTGAGCGCGTTGAGGTAGTTTTCCAGTAGGCCTTGATGAACCTTGGCCTCCTCCTCGGGCAAGATGGCCAAGACTTGCAGAGGCTCGCCTTCCTCGACCAGCCAGCGAATAAAGGGCAGCAACTCATTGCGCTTTTTGTCGCGGTATTTGACTGCCGCCGTCGCTACGATCTCCTTTTTGCGGTGTGGGGAATGTTTTACCTCGCGCTGCAGTGCGGTCACATAATGCCGGTCATCAGCCTTGGGGTGGGTTTTCAGCCGGTTGATGAGCCGGGTGGTGTCCTCGGGGGTGAGTGATGTCAGAGTGACGATGTATTCGAGTGTCTGGAGGCCAAGGGTGTCATCTTGATCAGTCAGCTTCCAAAGTAGTTCCATGCCCTGGCCAATTTCACCCGGATTCCCAGAGGCGATCTGCACCTTGGCCAAGCGTAGGGAACTGTCTTTGTCCTCCGGGTGCTTGACCGAGTAATTTCGTAGCACGTTGAGCAGCGGCTTGTTTTGCTCACGCTGGCCCCAGACCTCCTCCGCTAGCTTCATGAGTGCCTCACTGGGCTGCTCCACGCTCATGAGCTCTTCTAGGGCTTTGGACGCTTCCTTGGGCTTGCCGAGATTGCTCAGGCAGCGGACATGAAGTTGTTTGTCGGTGGAGGTCAGCGCGTCGCGTTCTTTGAGCTTGTCATAGAAATAGAGCGCGGTGTCGCGCTTCATGAGAGTGAAATACTCGAAATTCAGCCGAATCGCGTCGATGCTCTCGGGGGCCTTTTGGTAGGCTTCTTGGGCCTGCATCACGGCGTTGATCATCTGGCCGTTCTCGGCCATGCGGCGGGCTTCTTTGACCATTCTCTCCGCCCGCATGTTTTTGATCGAGTTTTTGATCGGCCGGGCATAAACAATGCCGAGGACGATCAGGCTGGTGCTGATGCTGACGATCACGAACATGGCGATCCAGCGTGCCAGCGGGGACTGACGGTCACGATGCGCGACGGTGGGCGGTACTAACCATTGCCACGCCGCGATGAACGGCCGCCATAGCAGAAAGGGCTTCTTGGCGGGGTCTTTGTTGGGGTCGATTGTTTGGTTCCAAAGCATGGTCGGCGGCGGCGAGGGGCGGAGTGTAGGTGTTCGGACTGCCACGTCACGTTGAAATATTCTCCGCAACCTGAACGACGCTTGCGCGTTGAAGGCGGCCCGCCGCCACATGACAATTCAGTTGAAAAATGATTTGCTCCTCCTAAATCAGCGACC
>JBIKYB010000332.1:0-5621 GCA_044355475.1 Prosthecobacter sp. | reverse complement strand
GGCATGACCGAGGCGATGGCCGGACGCTCGATGTGCGTCAGCGTGCGCAGTTTGATCAAAGACGCGGTCACTGCGGCACCCGTGTGACCGGCGCTGACGACGGCATCCGCCTTGCCATCCTTCACGAGCTCGACCGCGCGACTGATGGAGCTGTCCTTCTTCTTGCGCACGGCATCCAGGCCGCTGTCGGACATATCGACGACCTGACTGGCCGGAACGATCTCCAAGATCGGGCTGGAGACGCCTTGCAGCTTCAATTCCTGCTCGATCACGTCCGGCTTGCCCACCAAAAAGAGCTTGGTGAGCTGCGGCAGGGACTCCAGGGCGAGCTTGACGCCGCCGATGGGATTTTGCGGCGCGAAATCGCCGCCCATGACATCCAGGGCGATCTTCATTCCTTCTCTTGCGGGTGGGTCTTCAAGCGTGGCGGGAGCCAGTCTTAAAGCGTGAGAAAGGGGGAATGCAAACGGGAGTTTTGGGCCGCGATCAGCGGTAATGACGATATCAGAATGCCGAATGGCGAACCCCTGAAGGTTCGCCATTCGGCTTCACTCATTTGTCATTGCCCGCAGGGCCTCAATACACGCCTTCGACGATGGTCTTCTCCATCGCGCCGAACGGACGCACGTCAGCCACGCCGTCCCAGGCGTAAGGCGCACGCGGCTTGCGGCGCATGGCCTCGTCGCGCTCCAGGAAGCGCGGCATGAAGAACTCCTTCGTCAGCGTGGTCAGTTCCACACGGCCCCAGGTGTCGTATTCGACGGTCTTATCGGTGTCCTTGGGGTCAACAATGCGCAGCACGGCGCGAGGCTGCGGCGCGTAGTAGGTGATGGAGAAATTGTCCTCCGGCGTGAGCGGCACGCTGGCGGCCAACCCCATGAGCGTGTTGCCATAAGTCGGGTAGAAGCCGATTTTGCCCTCCAGCACCTCCTCAACGATGAAGCGCACATACTGCGGCGTCATCGTGGTGCCACCGACGAAGCAACCACGGATGCCGACGCCGTAGAGATCAACCTTTTCAGCCAAGGCTTCGAGCAGCTTCGGCGTGGTGAAGATGGCGGAAATCTTGCGATTCTTCAGCAGCAGCACGGCCTGATCCACGGCATGGTCCATGTACTGGCGGGCGATGTCGAATTGCTTGTTGGAGATGAGCTTCTTCACGAAGCGCGGATCGAGATCGACAAAATAGCACGAGCTGCCGCGATAATTGGCAAGATGCTCCACCGCGAGGCGCAGACGACGCGGGCCTGTGGGGCCGACCATGATCCAGGACTCACCCGGCGGGAAGTGCTTGTCATCGAGCTTGTGGCTGAACTCCTCGTAATCCACTCGGAAGTCGTTCCAGCCGATGCGCTGCTTCGGCATGCCGGTGGTGCCGCCGGTTTCGAAGATGTTGAAAGGCTTGTCCTTGAACGCGGCGGGCACCCAGACCTCAGGCTGCTGATCGCGCAGCCACTCGTCCTGGAAGTGCTGGAACTTTGCGATGATGTCCTCGTAGCTGTTCACCACGCCACGCGGGTCGAAATTCTTCTTCGCCCAGTCCAGCCAGAAGGGGCAGCCGGTCTCCGGCGAGAAATGCCACTGGATGGTTTCACGGACTTGGTTGTCGAGCTGGGCTTTGGCTTCTTCGGGTGTCATGTGGGTCGGGGTTTGAAGGCAGGAACTGTGAAACGGGCCGCAATAAACGAAAGTAAAATTGCCTGCCTTTCTACGAGCAGTCGGACAATCCAGATGAGGTGAATTGTTTTGCAACGTTTGCAGTCCCATTCTGTTCCAATCCCACCCCTGGCATGAAAACCCATCGCATCATCCTTTCCTCTGTGCTTCTCACGCTGCTGAGCTCCTGCTACGTCACTCCTGCGCCGTATGGCCGCAATCCATACAGCCCCTACAGTCCAGGCGGGCGACTCGTGACTCCTCGCGAGACTCTTCCGCGCAGTCCTTACAGCCCTGGTGGCTCCATCGTGCTGCCGCGTGAGGCACGGCGGGTGAGCCACCGCGGCGGAGTCTATTACACGCATCGCGGGGTCTGGTATCGCCCCTATGGCCGCAGTTACACCGTCTGCCCGCGCCCGTTTTGAGCCAAAGCACATGAATGGCCCAGACCAGGATGCGGAAAATCGTCCTTCTGCATTCGATTGAGGCATCGCTTGCTCTTTGGCCCAGCGGTCGTATTCTCCGGCTCTCCAAAACGGGGGCGTACTGGTTTCGACGGGTACTCTGAGTTCGGAGCTGCATGCCGAGGATGATTCGTTGGCCTCGTTAAACACCGGATCAAAAACATAAATGTGAACTCTAACGAGCTCGCTCTCGCGGCTTAAGCCCCGCGACATCGCACAGGCAATGTCTGGTAGCCTGTCCGATGACACCACCAGGCTGGGCTGATGGCCGGGCGACCGGGTCACAGTCGAGATCAAACAGGACGCTGGGTGAAGAGTAGGCCGTCTCAAGCCGCCTCCCACCGAGACCAAACATGAGACTGAGCATGGAGACGCTACGGGCAACGGTTATTCGGACAGGGGTTCAACTCCCCTCGCCTCCACTTCTTTGATTTTCAATGAAGTAAATTAATTTGGTGGCTGCTATTACAACCAGAACTACAACATGTGTGGCAATGATCATGCTTGTCTATACATGTTTGGTGTTGGCTTTACCTCAGCGTTTTGGTAATCCGAGAATCTTCGTTTGCCTCCAAGCCAACCGCCAATCAATCAATACGAATCGAATTCGGCCTCATGAACGAGGAATCTTTCAACACCCCCAAAAAGAGAGAAAAGCACAAACCGATCTTTTGCATGAGTCCTGAGGAGAAGATCAAATTACGAATTAGCAGACTTCGCAGGCTTGTTGTCGGCGGACGCACCTACATAAAACTCTTCCAAGAAGGACGCTTTTGCGAAACAACTACGGCAAAGGTTTGGAACAATTATCGCAGGATGGATTGTTTTACTTGGCCAGAAACCTTGAAACGAAAACAGTGCGTGGAAGATGCGCTATTGCTGGCGATGGCACGGCTTGCTCGGCAGGCTACGGCAGACCTAGAGCAACTTCGCAATACCGCGTATTTGCATGCGCGGGCGGCATTGTTTGATCATGTAATGTCAGAATCACTCGTTACATCGGGTTGGGGCAAGATGCTCACTATGCGTCATGCTTATTTTGCAGTGAAATTTCTGGCAGAACCATATTGCATCGAATCTGATCTGTTTATCGCCTCGACCTTATCCGGAGGAATAGAACGATATGGAGACGCTTTTTTAAAGGCACTTGTTGAAGTTCAGCGCAACCTAAGCCGGCGCTGCACTGGTATAGGTGATGACTGCCTGTTCGTGCTTGCGACCAACTGGACCAATCTTCATTGCCCCCTTTGGCTCATGACGCGACGCGCCATTTACAAGGCATGTATTGGCCTCACTAACGGCTTGGTCGTAACTGAACACATGATTCATGAACGCTTGAAGAAGCAAAAATGGGTGAGAGTGACATCCCCGCCAATTGCGGACGTTAAACTCAACAGTGATGGAGAAATTGAAAGTATCGAGGTATCAAGCCGAATCTTTGGTCTGACTCAGGAGAAGGAATTTACCACATCGTCCGGTCTGAAGTATCACTTGGTTAAACGGCCAGCAAGGCATCGCTCGTATACCCGGGCCAGCAGATAACGACGGCGCATTGTTCCAGCTTTCGGGTCGTGTTTTACTTAATTTAAACGCATAATTTTGGATTCTATAATCGGATGGGAGGCCGTTCGCGTCAGAGTAAGCGAGACGAAAAAACGGCGGTACAAATTAGGGCCTCTGACGAAGGGCCAATCTTGGATTAAAACTCAAGAGATTGTGCCTGCCTCCTATACAGAACAGATGCACGATTGGGACCATCAAGGCAACAATCGCAGAGACGCACGCTCGAAAGTTGGGGTGAAACTGCTGGCAGTTTTACCCCAACATCACTCTGAAGATGTGATCCACGTTTGCTGCGTATGTTCAACAATAACACCAAGCGGCAGTGTCGTCACCGCACATCACCGACGACAACTTCCTTAGCAGAGAGTGGGAATGACGTGTCCACGCACTCCGCGCAAACGAAACCTGAATTCATTCGACTCCCGCGGTCCGGGCAGCGCTGCTCATGGACAGGAATGAGTCGAGCTACTCTGAATGAACTTGTGCTCGGGAGCGGAGCCCCTGTGCACTCGGTCGTTTTGCGCAGACAAGGGGCCTCCAGAGGTATTCGACTCATTCATCTCGAAAGTCTTCTGCAGTATCTGTACCAAAAAATGGAGTCGCAGATCAACTCAACACAAGACAACTGCGACCTCGCCTGCATAGGCGAATCGAAACTTGGACAATAAAAAAGCCACGAGCCTGTAACAGCATCGTGGCCCTCTTGCAGGAGGAGTCTTACTATGCTTCAGCGGGTGAGTGACGCAACAACAATTGCGTCCCATGAAATCCATCCACGAACGTGCACGCGCCTATCTGGCGAAGATGCCCCATTCCGTCTCAGGTGAAGGCGGACACACGGCCGCCTTTAAGGCAGCGCTAGCCCTCACGAAGGGCTTTGCTCTCAGTCCTGAGGACTCTTATGCCCTCCTGGTCGAATGGAACAGTCGATGCGTTCCGCCTTGGAACGAACGCGAACTGCGACACAAGCTTGAGGAAGCCGCCAGTTCATTAGGGCAGGCTTTTGGGTATCTCCTTGGCGATCATGCAGGGTCATCCTGCCACCGTCGCGTGCCTGATGTTGATAATACCGCGAATGAGCGGTCGGGCCAGCGAAGTCAATGGCCAACTTTCACTCCTTTAAAGCCTGCTGGCATTCGCATCATCGCCAAACTCCGGGAAATCCATCCCGATGCCGTCGATCTCGCTTGTCGTCGTGGACTCCTTGGCGGGGCCTGGGTCAACGGCCACAGGTGCTTCGTCGTGCACGAAGGCACGTTTGCTCAAGCCCGCCGCTTCGATGGTGAACCTCTGGCCACGGGAGAAGGCAAACCGATCAAAGCCAAGAATCTACCTAGCAGTGAAGGGGCCTTCATCGGCTCGTCACACCTGGGAAAAGCCAGGAATGTCCTACTCGTTGAGGGGGCAATCGGGCTGCTGGAGGCGTACGCTGCGATCCTGCTGGTGAACTCCCCTTTGGATTGGGCTGCTGTCGCTGCCACAAGTGCGACTTCCCGCTTTGCCCGTGATCCAGAATTGCTCAAACGGCTGGCGGGTCGCCATGTGCGCATCGTGGCCGATCCAGACGAAGCCGGGATGAAAGCAGCCAGCATGTGGCTGGCAGACTTGGAGAACGTCGGCTGCACGGTCAAGGCGTTCACGGCGCCCGAAGGCTGCAAGGATCTTGGTGAGTTGCTGAGAGATCCGGGACGCTACATGGAACATCTTAACGACCTGTTCCTATGAACAATGTCACCAAAGAGCTGCATGAACGCCAAGCTAAACATTCGTCCGGCGTGCCACCCGTCAACGAAGTGGACTTCGGTATCCTGGATGCGCGGCGCATCGACCTCACAGTCGAACCACCGAAACCTGTTCCTATCATTTCGTTGGCAGGACAGCAAATCTGTACTGCCGGAAACCTGACTGTACTAGCGGCACAGGTTAAGGCGGGGAAAT
>JBIKYB010000331.1:0-5632 GCA_044355475.1 Prosthecobacter sp. | reverse complement strand
GTTATCCGCTTCACGCCGGAGCAGATGCTGGAGCGTCTGCGCCTGAGTCCCACCGGGGCATCTCTTGCCGCGATTGAAGGACTGAACCAGTGGGTGGAGCTGTTCGACTCCTCCACGGGCAAGCGGCGGGTTAGACTCCCGGCCAAGGACATCAAGCGCTTTTGGGAAGTCCGATGGCTCAATCAAAACGAGCTGGTGGGACTGGTGACGGCCAAGGCGGAGCGCGGTTCGGCGGGCTCCGAGGAATGGGTCGTGCGCTGGGACGCCACGACGGGGAAGGTTCTCCAGACCGCCACGAATCCCGGCACCATGGACGTGCTCGCCGTCGCGCCCGATGGCCTCCGCTTCGCCGAGGCCGGCACGGACAAAAAGGTGCGCATCCGCGATGCCGCCACGCTGGCCGTGCTGAAGGAGTTTCGCGTGCACGATGGCCCTATCACCGCCCTGGCCTGCCACCCGAAGAAGCCCATCCTCGCCACCGGCTCCACCGACTTGGCCATCCGCCTGTGGAATCTGGAAACCGGCCAGCAGATCGACGAACTGCGCGGCCCGCTCGCGGCGCCGCACACGCTCGCCTTCGCCCCCAGCGGCCAGCGCCTCGGCTGTGCCTCGCTCGACACCATCACCTACATCTGGGATCCGTCGTCGCTCCGCGATAGTGCCGCCACGCCACTGAAGGTGGGAAGCCAGGCCATCGACGAGCGCATTTGGTTCAAGGAAGCGCAGCCCGATCGCCCCGCCGCTCCGCTGCCGGAGAAACCGAAGGCAGCGCTGCCGAAGGACGCCGAGGGCTGGGAAGATCTCCTCGCCCAGCTCACTCCCGATCTGGTCGCCAAGACCGGTGGATGGGTCCTAAAAGACGGCGAGCTTTTCAGCCCGGACACAAAAAATGCGACACTGCCGCTGCCTGGCGATGTTTCCGGCATCAGTTACCGGGTGCGCATGCGGCTGCGGCAACTCGCCGCCAAGCAACTCTTCCAGGTTACACTACCCGTCGCGGACCGGCTATGCGGGTTCGAGCTGGATCGGGTGGGTGGTGCCGGAATCTACACCGGTTTGAACATGGTGAATGGCCTGTATGGCAAAGACCTGCCTGGAGTCGTAGAAGGCAAACAGGTGAAAGATATGCAGCCGCACGACCTCGAAGTGACCGTCCACCTCGAAGGTGCGAACGCCACCATCACCGCCACGCTCGACAGCCGCCCGCTCTACGAATGGACCGGACCCTCTGTCACCCTCAGTCAGCATCCGACTTGGGCCACCACCGCGCCCGGAGCCCTCGCCCTCGGCACCTACAGCGGCGGCTGGGTGGTGTCGGAGGTGAAGGTGAAGCGGCTGGACGAGGCGATCCAATTGCCCGTGAACAAGCAATCTCCGGCGGTGAATCAGCCGGGGACTCCGCCAAAACTCGGGCCTGTGGCCGCAGCACAGCCGCCCCTCATCGAAACGCTCAGCCGCGCGGGGAAATATGCGGAGGCCGCTCAGGCCACTCGCGAGTTAATCAAGAGCCGAGGTGCCGAACTCGAGAGCGGCACCAGTTTTGGCGCGTCCTACAGCAACCTGATCCTCGCCGCGACCCTGTTCGCCTCCGGCGACCGCGAGGGCTGCCGCGCCGCCTGCGCGGACGCCGTCAGCCGTTTCAGAAACGTCATCGATCCGAATCAGGCCGAGCAGATCGCCAAGACCTGCCTGCTCGCGTCCGATTCCGGCGTGGAACCTGCGATTTTGGCCGCATTCATCGCCGTCGCACAACCCGGCCTGGAGCGTCCCATGGCCCACTGGGTGCAACTCCTCAATGCGCTCGCCGAATATCGCCTCGGCCATTGGGATGCCGCCGCCGACTGGGCCGCGAAGATGCGGGCCAATCCGAATGCTCCAGAGCGCGGCACTGCCGCCGCTGCCGCCGCTGCCGCCATCCTCGCCATGGCCGAGCATCAACGGAAACACCCCGCCGAAGCCGCCAAAGCCCTGGACGCCGCCCAAACCCTCATCGCCGCCAACTGGCCCGATGGCACCGAGGTGACTTGGTATGCCTGGCTCATCGCCGACCTCCTCGCCAAGGAAGCCGCGGCGCTGCTCCCTGCACCGAAATCGGAGCCGAAGTAGTCTGGGCTGGGTGGTGTTGGAGGGGATGGTGAAGCGGCTGAAGAAGTGAGGCGCGCAACGGTTGCATTATCTGTCCGCGTGTCCTGGCATCCGCCATATGGCCGCGCCTGACGATCCACCCGCAGCCGCTGCTGCCGAGATTGCGGATGATTGGTTGACGGCACAGCACCTGAATTCAAGGCAGCTTGTTTGTAGAAAGTAAAGATTATTCTTACTGCAAAGCGAGCCGACAAAAAGATGACTGTAAAAAGATCAAATCAGTCCCACATTTTTGCCGACAATCTTTTTGCCAGCCAAAAACCACTCGAATACTTGGCAAGTGATTCGGGAGCAACCGAACTCCGCTGGCTGGAGAAATCATTCTTCTGCCCCCATTCTCCTGTCAATATTCAGAGGTTCTCCCAGTGTCGGCTCATGAGGTGTCAGCCATCGGGTCGGAATGGATGAATCCGAGGTGCCGCAAGGCTTCTACCAGAGGGCTGTTCGCAGGGGCCGGAAAGGACACCGCGAGAGATGGAAGCAACGCGAGAAAACCTGAATCTGAACCCGACCGGTGCCCCGGTGGGGCTGAGCCTTTGCTCTGCCTCCGGGAAAAGGATGGCAGGAGAATGGCTTCGGTTCACTGCCCGCGATGCTTTGCCGCGCGATGCAGGCGGGATGATTCGTTCCTCGTGGTGATGATGGCGCAGCAACGAAGTCTGCCGCCAAAGGAACCCTCAGTCGCGCTTGAAGAGGCGTCCGATGGACTGACCGGCACGCTGAAGCATGTTCGGCTCCTCCTTGGACAATGTTTTTCTACGCGAAGGGGAGCTGACCGCAGGCACATGCCGCCATTCAGGATCATCCGCCGCAGAGTCAAGCCCCATGGCCGTGAGTGTGGGCCCGTCCAGCAGGCCGTTCGGCACAAGGCCATTTTTGGCTTGGAAGAGCACGATGGCGTTGTGGGTGCCCTTCCCTTCCTTGCCATCCTGGGTGGAATTGTAGAGGTCTTTTTCCTTCAAAACTCCCTGCGCCTCGTATAACAGACGTCGGCGACCACTCTCAGAGAAAGCAGCCTGCGGCGGGGTAGGAAAGATCATCGCAAAGGGCCAGTGCCCGTTCGGCGGATCAGACACGGGCGGCTGAATCATCGCGGACAGCGGCAGCGCGGGTGAACCCGTCCCCGCCGGAGGAGCGGCAGAGGCCGGTATCGCGGCAACTGGCGGCTGGCCTGCTGCCGGGGCGGCAGCAATGGCCACGGACATCTGAGGCGTCGTCGCGGGTGAATCAGCCCCTGGGGATGGCGCGACGGCATTCGTCGTCGGCGGCGGCATGGACATCGCAGGCGGTAGGACTGCGGCAGTCGTGACTGCTTCAACCATCGGAGGTACAACTGCCGCATTTGGGGGAGGGGACATGGGCGGTGCCGCAGATACTTCGGCCACAGGATGGGAGGCACCAGCGGGAGCTGACGCGGGCGGTGTGGCGGGGGCTGTTTCAGTAGGCGTTCCACCAGAAGGAGGCGCAACGACTGACGCTGGCGGAACTGAGGGCAGGACGGCGGGCGGAGTCGCTCTGAAATAGAAGGCCGCGCCTGCGGCGATCACGGCCACTGCTGCAGCGGCATACACGGGAAGATGACTTTTGGCGAGCACCGGAGGCTTTGCCACCGGAGGCGCGGCAGGCGCAAAATAGGTTTTCGTGGTGCCGCTCGTGCCACCGGCGAGTCCGAGGAGTTCCAGCAGTTTTCCGGCGCTGGGGGGGCGCAGGCTGGGGTCTTTTTGCAAACAGGCAGCGATGACGGACTCCCATTCTTTGGGAATCGAGTCGCTGGCCTTGATCTCCAGTTCATCACGGCGCTCAATGATCGTCGGGGGGATTTTGGAGGTGAGCTGAGAGGAGATGTCGCCCCGGTAGAAGGGCGGCTTGCCGGAAAGCAGCTCGTAAATGGTGGCTCCGAGGGAATACACGTCATCCGTGGGCGCAGGGCGGTCCCCCATGGCCTGCTGAGGGCTCATGTAGGGCAGCGAGCCGCTGATGCCGAGCTGGGAGATGGAGACACGGCTCATCGTGTCCGAAATGCTGCGAGCGATGCCAAAATCCGCGATCTTGGCAATACCATCCGCCTTCAGTGCCATGATGTTCGAGGGCTTGAGGTCGCGGTGGACGAGTTTGCGCTGAAAGTGCGCGTAATCCAGCGCCTCGCAGACGCCAGGCAGCCAACTCGCGATCTGATCGGCAGTGAAGACCCCGTGCTCGGTGGTGGCCCTTAGATCCGAGAGCGTGCGCCCGTCGATGTATTCCATGGCGATCGCAGCACTGTCCTCGTCATCGACGAAATCGTAGATGCGTACGATGTGCGGATGGGAAAGATCGAGCCCGCGGCGCGTCTCGGTCTTGAGTTCCTTCAAGGCGGAGGCGTCTTGGCCGATGAGGCTGGGCAAGAACTTCAGCGCGACGGGGCGCTCCAGCTTCAGATCATCCGCCAGCCAAACCACCCCCATGCCGCCGCGACCAAGCACACGGGTGAGCTTGTAGCGGTTGAAATAAACGGCTCCAGCGACGGGCATTTTTACTTTGATGGTCTGGTCAAAGTCATCCGCAGGATGGAGAGAGGGCGTGGTGTCCATGGAGACGGCGAAGGGGGAATCAGGAGTTCAGCAGTTTACCGGCCAGGAGGGACGGTGTCACTTTCGTTTTGCAAAGAAGCGCGGGGCACGCTGGGAGACGCTATGGATGGGAAGTCTTGAGCGAACCCGCCGGACGAGTGGGACCGCTGGGCTTGGCCGACTGCCAGCCGCCGCTGGCACGGAGGCTATTGTCCTTTTTCACCTCGGGCTTTTCACCTTCAGGCCCGTCCGCGCCCAGTGCCTTGCCTTGACGAAGGGTATTGAGATCTGGCAGGCTGGCGCTGCGCTTGAGCGCGTCTCCCACACTGTTTCTTTTGGGAGCCTGTGTCTGGGCGCTGCTGCTTGACTCAACCCCATGCGTGGGAAGCTCCGTCGTGGGAGCAAGACTTTCGGGCTCCTGAGACTCCAGCCCGTTCTCATGGCTGGTTTGCATACCCGCCACGGTTTTGGAGGGAATGTTCGTCTTCGCCAGCTTGGAATTGTCCACATCCACCGGCGGCGGCAGATTTTTCAGCGCAACGCGTGCTTCGATCGGCGGCGTGGGTGCCTGCTGCTTGAGAAAGTCCGGCAGCTGTGCGGCATTCTGCGCAGCCACCGGCGGTGGCAGATTCTGCATTGGCAAACGTGCTCCGATTGGCGGCGGTGCCGCGTTGTTTTTCGGCTCAAACACCGGCCGGTTGTCCACCACCACAGGCTTTTCCCTTTGGGTCTGCTGGTAAAGTTGATCCTGGATATCGGCGGGGGCACCTTGAAGCACTTTGTCGAGCTGGGCGTTCTTTTCCTTCAGCATGAGGGTAGCGTTTTCATCCTTGGCCTTGAAAAACTCCTTTGCACCCTTGACCCCACCGTGGGCCAGCGCCTTCAAGCGATCACCCGCACGGGGGTCCTCCAACTTGCCTAGACGATCCTGATACCCA
>JBIKYB010000080.1:0-18042 GCA_044355475.1 Prosthecobacter sp. | reverse complement strand
ACATGGCGCTTCCAGCCTTGGCCAGCCCAGCGCCAGACCTCGCCTGCGGCGGTGGCTTTTTTCTCACTCGGCTCGCCCCAGGCGGCGATGACTTGGTCTTTCGTCATGCCGGGCTTGATGGCACGATCGCTGGAGCTTGAGCCAGCGGGGGCGGACTTGCTGGCATCCGTACCGGCGGGGGCTGCGCAATGGCTGAGCGTGAGGGTGAGGGCCGCGAGGGAAAGAAGATGTAGTGCTTTCATGAGAGCGCCTTTTTAGCGCCGAGTATTCATTCGTCAAGCCAACCGCGCTTCGCTTTAAATGTCACGCGTCTCACGTTGCTGGCGCTTGCGTCGCTCATTCCACCAGCCCAGTGACAGCGAGGTGGTGAAAAGCGCTACAAAGAGGCAAAACACCATCCACAGCGGCTGCGTCATGCCGATGAGCTGCTGCAAGGCTTGCTTCGGCAATGGCACGGCGTGAATCAGCATCAAATGCACGACATAAAGTAGCAGCGACTCACGGCCTGCGAGTCGCAGCCAGCCCGTGGCGGCACTGATGCGATCCGCCACACCCGCCACGACCACTGCGGCCATCATCACCCATCCGAGGCGCTCCAGGAAGAACTCCGGCGCACCGCCCGGCCAAGGCGAATACGGCTGCGCGAAGGCCAGCAGGGCACCCAGCGCGAAGGTCAGAGCCGCACCGCGATGGAAAGTGCCATCCCAAATCCGACGTGACAAAAATCCCGCCAGGCCAAAGCCCACCCACGGAAACAGCGCGAACCATGAACCTTGGCTTCGATTGAAATACTGGTCGATGAACAGCACACCCGTGCGCCAGTTTTCGGCGGCGGTTTGGCAGCCGACAAAGAAGACCAGCAAAACGGCCGCCACTGCATTTCGCCAGCGGCCAAAGCGCTCGGCCAAAAGCATGAACATGCCGCTGATGGCGAGACAATGCAGCACATTCACCGTGCAGGCAGCACGCCAAGCCTGCGCGTCGAGCGGTGCTTGCCAAGGAACATGCATCAGGTAGCCGATGAGCAGCACCTGCAGCAGGCGTTTGAGCGTGGGCCATGCAGCTCTGGCTTTTCCCGTCGTCACATGCGCCCGCGCTAATCCGGCGATCCAAAAAAATGCCGGGGCGATCAGGCCATGGTAGTAGCTCAGCTTGCCATACCAGGGGGTGTCTTGCAGTTTCGCATCGAGAAAGGTGTTCGCCGAATGCGTCCACACCATGCCCAAAACGGCCAGACCTCGAAACAAATCGAGCCAGAGGAGGCGTTTGGCGGCAGCATTCATGCGCGCATGAAATAACAAAGTTGTTCCCAATCACAAGATGACTCTCCTGGTGTCGTTTGATACGGCTTCATTCGTCCAACCATGAAATGCATCTTTCTGTCCGTGTTCCTGACCGCAGGCTTCGTGCCTGCCGCCGAAGTCTTCGAAGCCGCTTTGGGTCGCGAGGCCGAGCTGCCCAAGGGCAAGGAAGCCGACGGCATCCTGGGCGACTTCGTTTTGCGCAGCGACAAGGTGGAGGCGGTCATTTCTCACAACGCGCCGAACCGCCGCGCCAACATGAGCACGTTTTACGGTGAGGACGGCGTCTCACCCGGCTGTCTCTACGATTTGACCCTGCGTGGCGCGAACAACGACCAACTCGTGGCTTACGGCCCCTGCGGGCATGGTGCCGTGAGCTATGTGAAGATCGCCAACGTCAAAGAGGACGGAGCTGCGGCGGTCGAATCCGTCACCACTGCCGCGAAGAACGGTGGCGTGTTCAAACGTCACGAATACCGCGTCAAAGACGGCGTGCAGGGCATCTTCATCACCACCGTGCTGCGCAACGAGTCCGACAAGTCGCAAAAGGTGAACACCAAGGACGACTTCACGCGCTTTGACAACATCGGCAGGGCCGCCGGAACCATCCTTTGGGCGGATGCCATCAATCCCGCCCACAAATGCGGCTACGCACTCGCCCCGCTGAGCTTGACCGGCATCGATAAATTAGAGGAGACCATCGAGCTGAAACCCAAGCAGGAAGTCGTCATTTCGCGCTTTTTCGCGGTCGGCACTTCGCCAGCTCAGGCCGTGGGCGAGGTGCTGGCGGCGAAAGGCGAGGAGGTGGAGATTTTCAACGGCGAGATCCTGGAGTTGCGGAACAAAGGAGAACCAGTCACCACCGCCACGATCCAAGTGCCATTTGGCGTCAGCATGGTTCCAGCCTACCCTGACGAACACGGAAGAGTGCAACTCAAAATTCCCACGGTAGCCAGCGAACTGCTGGTTTCCGATCTGGGGCGCAAAGAGGTGCAATGGCCGGTTCGACCAGCGGCAGGCGCGGCAAAGGCAGAGCGAGTTTTGCTCGTCGATCAGGCCGCAGGCATTCGTTTTGCCATCACGGACGAATCCGGCAAGCCCATCCCATGCAAAGCGCACTTCGAGCCGCTGGATGAAAACGCGCCGAAACTCAACCTCGGCCCGAAATGGCGTGCGCATGGCTGTGTGGACCAATACCACAGCGAGAACGGCCACTTCACGCAGCAGCTTCCGCCGGGCAAATATCGCGTCGTCGTCGTGCGTGGGCCGGAATACGGCCATCTTTCGCAGGAAGTCACGGTTGCGGCCGGAAAGACGGTCGAGTTCAAAGGCACGCTCAAGCGTCTGGTCGATACCAAGGGCTGGATCAGCTCCGACTTCCACAATCACAGCACGCCGAGCGGAGACAACGTCTGCGACACCGATGGCCGCGTGATCAACATCGCCGCCGAGCATCTCGAATTCGCGCCAACGACCGAACACAACCGCCTCTACGACTGGGAACCGACGATCAAGGCCTTGGGACTCGAAAATCACATCAAGACGGTCAAAGGCATGGAACTCACTGGCAGCCGTCAGCACTTCAATGCGTTCCCGTTTGAGCCTGATCCGCTCAAGCAAGACGGCGGCGCTCCGGTTTGGAATGATGACCCACGCATCACGGCGCTGACGCTGCGCCGCTGGCAAGGCGAGCGTGCGGACCGCTGGATCCAGTTCAACCACCCCGACCTCTCCAACATGTTTGTGGATCGTGACAGCGATGGCATCGCCGACGGCGGTTTCGTCGGTGTGGGCGGCATGATCGACGGCACTGAGTCCGAGAACGGCCCTGGCAACGATATTTTGGCCGATTCACCCTTCAAGCTGAGCCGCCCGGCTGGTTCGCTGGCGATGAAGGTCTCGATGAGCCGCGAATTCATCTGGCGGCAGCTCTTGAACCAAGGACATCGCCTCGTCGCCGTCGGTGTGGCGGACGCGCACAGCGTTTATGGCAACGGCGTCGGCTGCTGGCGTATTTATCTGCCCTCCAGCACCGATGAACCTGCCAAGATCGACTGGGCAGAGCTTTCACCTCACGCGAAAGCCGGCCATATGATCCTTACCACCGGTCCCTTCCTCGAAGTGACGACGCAAAACGGCAAGATCGCCGGTGATGACGACCGCTGCACTGGCGGCATCGACCTTAACGTCCGCGTGCAATGCACCGACTGGATGGACATCGACCGCGTGCAGGTGCTGGTGAACTCGAAGCCTGATCCGACACTGAGTTTCACCCGCGCCTCGCATCCGCAGATGTTCAAGGACGGCGTGGTGAAATTTGCCGAGAAGATTCACGTTCCGCTGCAAAGCGACGCGCATCTCATCGTCGTCGCCATCGACGAAGACGGCCACCAGGCGATCGGTTACGGTACCAGCGACTACGCCAAAATGCGTCCCTGCGCCTACAACAACCCGATCTACGTCGATGCCGACGGCAACGGCTTCAAACCCAACTACGACACCCTCGGCTTCGACCTTCCGGTGGGGCGTCAGACGGCAGACAAAGCCAAGGCGCAGCTTGTGAAGGCGGGTTTGATGCAGGCAGAGCCAACGCCTGCGCCTGCCAAGCCCTGAGGCATCACGAGTCTTCCTGATCCACCCTTCCTGGTCGGTGATCGAGATGAATGGCAGTCTGCGCCGCTCTCTTTTGCTCAGCGCGACGCCACGCGCTCAAACACGCGGGGTGTTTCGATTCCCGCGCTTTTGGGCTTCGGCGCAGGTTTCGGATCGAGGGTCTGCTTCAAATCATCGGCCGTGACTGTGGATTCGACGCCTTGCTCCGGTACTTCGACTTTGGTCACCCACAGCAGCGCGTTCAGCACGGCTTTGCGCACGTTGTCATTGCCCCAGTTGTCATGGAAGTGGCCGCCAGTGAAGCCGAAGCCGCGTCCGCCATCCTTTCGCTCAATGGCCCACATCATCGTCTCTGGCTGGCCTTTTTCGGCCTGGATGTGTGGATACGGGCCTTTGGGATAAACATACGGGCCATCACGCGTGGCATTGGTCGGCGTCGCGGTCAGGATCGGCGCAAAACTCGCCGTCGCATCCTCCGCCACGGCGATGCCGTCTTTGAAGGCTGGGCGGAAACGCATCTGGAAGTACCACTCGTCCTTCGTCGTGAAAGGCTGCACACCGCGTGTGATCGCATGCTTCGGCAGTTGCGTGTAGTTCGCGTCCCAGATCGGATTGCAGGAGAAACTGTTCTCGTAGTGCCCGCCCAGCCATTCCTGAAACTCCTTGCCCGCCTGATCGGCCACGACTTCAACGCCGTAGTGCATGCAGCCAAAGCCCACGCCCTTGGCGATCAGCTTGCGCAGCGTTTCGAGATGCCCATCCACCACCGCCGGATGCTTGCCGCCGCCGTCGGCGTAGATCACCACCGCGTCGGCGTCGGCAAAGGTCTTCTCATCGCTCACCCAACCCATCTCGTGGCGGTCCACCACGAGGTTAGGCACGTTCTTGAGGCATTGTTCCAAGAGCATCGTGCCAGCACGGAATTCGTGCATGCCAGGCGGATGCGAGGGCTTTCCAGCAATGAAGACAAGCTTCTGCTTCCCGTCGGGCGTGACGGCGTGAAGTGTGGAAAGGGTGGTGAGAGCGAGGGTGGCGAAGAGGAGCGACTTCATGCGCCCATCATTCGTCGTTGCCGCCTCAAATCAAGCGCCCTCAACCAGCTTCAACGGCAAACTGACATCCACGAACCTCAACGCCGCAGCGCATTGATCAGCTCGTTGAGCTTTTCCCGCATGAGTTCCAGATCCGCGAGCGTCGGCGAATCACTGGCAAACCGTGTGTCCAGCATGTCCACCCCGTTGCTGTTCGCGCTGCTTAAACAGGAGTGCCTACAGATGCGTGGAATGACACGGAATGATGGAAATGAGGAAAGTCGGGATTGGGTTTCGTGAATTCTGTGTGTTCCGCAGGCTCAACTTCAATGCGCTGAATGGAATGGTTTTGGAGATTGGAGCAAGCGGGCGCGGTTTGAAGCCGTATTGGCTGCATGTCTGATCTCTCCGCGCTTTCCCGTCGTGAACTGCTGTCCCGCATGGGGGGCGGCTTGGGCGCGCTTGGGCTGGCTTCGACGGTGCAGGCGGGGCCGAGGTCGCACTTTCTGCCGAAGGCGAAGCGGGTGATCCATTTGTTCATGAACGGCGGGCCGTTTGGGCCGGACTTTTTCGATCCGAAGCCGGGACTGACGAAGTATTCTGGGCAAAAGCCGACGGGAGCTGACCTGCGCACGGAGCGGCCGACGGGCGGGCTTTTGGCCTCGCCGTATGGCTACGCGAAGCATGGTCAAAGCGGGCTGGAGATCAGCGAGCTGCTGCCGAACCTCGCGCGGCATGCCGATGACCTGTGCGTGCTGCGCTCCTGCCACACGGACAATCCGAATCACGGTCCCGCCTTGCTGCTGATGAACAACGGCACGATGACGGAGCGCGTGCCGAGCATGGGAAGTTGGCTGAGCTACGGCCTGGGCAACGAGAACGCGAACCTGCCGTCGTTTGTGGTATTGTGTCCTGGGAAGCCGGTGCGGTTTTCGATTTTGTGGAGTAGCGCGTTTCTCCCAGCGCAGCATCAGGGCGTGTACATCAATCACTCGAACCTCGATCCGAAGCAGATGATTCCCTGGCTCACGAATGGGCGCTTCTCACCGAGTGAGCAGCGGAAGCAGCTGGATCTGATGCAGGCGCTCAATGCAGAACATCTGGTGGCGCGTGGTGGAGCCGATGTGGCGCTGAACGGACGCATCCAGGCGATGGAGACCGCCTTCCGCATGCAGTCGGCGGCGACGGATGCCTTTGATGTGAACTTGGAACCGGCGAAGGTGCGCGAGATGTATGGCACGAGCCATTTCTCGAATGGCTGCCTGATGGCGCGGCGGCTGGTGGAGCGTGGGGTGCGCTTTGTGCAGCTCTACTATGGCAACGGGCAACCCTGGGACTCACATTCCAAGCACGACGAGACCACACGGCGTCTGGCGGCGGACATCGACCGCCCCATCGCGGCGCTGATCGGCGATCTGAAGCAGCGCGGCATGCTGGAGGACACGCTCATCGTCTGGGGCGGTGAATTTGGCCGCACGCCGGTGAGTGAGAACGGCAACGGTCGCGATCACAATCCACACGGCTTCTGCATGTTCTTCGCGGGCGGCGGGGCGCAGGGCGGCACGGCCTACGGCCAGAGCGATGAGTTTGGCTTCAAAGCGGCGGTGGACAAGATGCACATCCACGACATCCACGCGACGATCCTGCACCTGCTAGGCATGGATCACGAGAAGCTCACCTATCGCTATGCGGGGCGTGATTACCGGCTGACGGACGTTCACGGGCGGGTGCCGCGTGCGATTGTGGGCTGAGTGCCTGCCGCGAAAATTCCCGGTGAGAAGTGAATAGTCAGATGTCAGAAGTGTCACTGCCGCAGGCGGCACCTCTCACGTTTTACTTCTGACTTCTCACGCCAGGAGGTTTTACAGGCTGCCGATGCGGATCAGGCCCGCGTCTTGTCCGTGCGGAAGCGGCTCCAGAAGGATTTCTTCTGCGGAATGGCTTTGCGGATTTCCACCATGGGCGCTTTTTTGGTCTTCACGGCAGGCGTGGGAGGAGGGGCGTCCTTGGGTTTGGCCGCTGCCGGCTTTCCTGGAGTGGCAGGAGGCTGGGAGGCGCTGGTGCAGCATCTCAGCCTCGGCAGCCTGCTGCATGGAATCGCGGATGCTGGTGGGCACGGCGTTTTCGGTCAGCGGCGGCAGGAGCAGATTGGGCCCCTGGGCCCAGTTGCCGAGGGCGGGAAGCAGCGATGCCATCTCACTCTGGTTGTTCACTTTGTGCAGGCCGATGACACGCAAGGAGGAACCAAACATGTAGAAAATGGTGCTGTCATCAAGGCCTTCGACCATGCTGCCGCCGCGCTGCAAGATGGGGCTGCCGCGCAGGATAATCTCATCCTCGGTGATGAATGCCTCCTGGCAGAGCGCCTTAGCGGGTTCGCCGAAATTCATCTCGACGAAAACTTTGCCACGAGCGCGGGCTTTGCGCGGCTTGCCGTCGTCGCTGTATTTGAATACTTCGATCGAGTCAGCGGCGATTTTGAGGTGAGGCGGGAACTCCAACTGCTGCGTGGAGATGCTCTTGGCCTCTGTGAAGCTCATGCTGAGCAGGAAGCTCAGATCAGTGGGGGCTTTGACCAAGACGGCATCCGGGCTGCTAGCAGCCGTTGCATCTGTCTTGGTCGCAGTGGTGGCACCCGTGGTGCTGAGACTGCGGCAGCCCACGCCGAGCAGCACAACTGTCGTCATCGTTGCGGCAGTCAGGCCGCGAAGGAACCGTGGTGGAATGGTCATCAGCTTATCTTAGATACACTAAAGACGAATCTGCTCATCTTGATTTTTTCAGGAAAGTGAATCAATCGCCCTTTTTCTGAGGGGCTGGTTGCTCATAAGTCGTGAAAATCAGGTCGAAACGGTTTTCAGCATCGGCAGGCGCATGAGTTTGGGAAGCGACCTGCCAAAGACCGGGGTCGAAGGCAGGGAAGGGGACGCCTGCGTGCAGCAGAGTGCCCACATGGGTAAGAATCAGCCGGTTTGCCAGAGGAATGGCAGCGGCGTAGGCCCCCCCACCGCCGCAGACATACAGCTCACGGGCACCGCACCTGGCGGCGGCTTCCAATGCCGCGTTGATGTCCGCCACGGCCTGGCCGACGGGTGGGGTGAATTTTTCGTCACGCGTCAGGATCAGCGGATGGTGATCCGGCTGAAACCAGCCCAGCATTTCCTGGTAAGTCCGCCTGCCGATGAGCAACCACTGGCTGCGTGTGGTGCTGCGGAAGTGCTCCCGGTCTCTCGGCAGGTTCCAGGGCACGCCTTGACCTTTGGAAATGAAGCCGTCCGCCGAGACAGCGGCGATGAGGGTCAAAACAGGCCGGGAATTCACTCAGAAGAGGGCGGATTCACCATCGCGCAGCAGGCGCACCCGATGCTCGATCTGGCGCTCCAGGGCGGCTTTGATGAGGCGTTCAGCCGGCTCATGGATCGGTTCTCCGCCGAGCGGGAAGGTTTCATGATGCATCGGCACCATGGAGTGCGCCCCGAGCATCTCGAAGGCGTCCAGCGCCTCTTCAGGATTCATGTGGACCGGACGTCCGCTCGGCGCATCGTAGGCACCGATGGGCATGAGGGCGAGGTCGATGCTGGAGCGTTTGCCGATTTCCTGGAAGCCGTCGAACATCGCGCTGTCGCCGCAGTGGTAGAGGCAGCGGTCAGGGGACTTGATCAAAAAGCCACCGAAACCGCGATGTGTGTCGTGGATCATCCGGGCACCCCAGTGACGGGCTGGAGTCAAGGTGATGCGCAGGTCTTGAAAGGTGGCGCTCTGCCAGGTTTTCAGCTCCACGATGCGTCCGAAGCCGCAATTCTTCACGAGGCTGCCGACACCTTCGGGCACAATGATCGGCTGCGCGGCGGCCAGTTTGCGCAGGCTGGGGAGATGCAGGTGGTCGTAATGCGCGTGCGTGACCAGCACGAGGTCGATGGGTGGCAGATCATGCGCCCAGACGCTGGGATGGCGCACCCGCTTCACCGGCCCGTGCCAGAGCGCCCAATTGGGGTCGATGGCGATGTTAACGCCATGGATTTGCGCAAAGAAACCTGCGTGGCCCAGCCAAGTCACCGCGATCTCATCCCGCGTGGCAACCGGCAGCAGGCCAAAGTCCTGACCAGGCTTGCGTGGGGCAAGGAGCGAGGGGATGAGCACTTCGTTGAGGAACTGCATGTTGCGCTTCCGCCAGCCTTCCGTCGGCAGCAGGCCGATGCGGTTCCCCTCGGTTTGAGTGCGTTTCAAAAAGCGACGCCGTTTCAGCGGGCTGGGGTTTCCAGCCGCGCCAGAAGTTGAAGCGGGATCGAAGAGCATGACCGGGAATCCTAAGTCTTATGAAACTTAGAGATTAACTCTCTCAAACTCAAGGCTTAACTTCGATGGGGAGGTAAAAGGCAGTTTTGGCGCAAAACCGGCTTTTTCAGGCTTTCACCGTACCTAGTGCAGTGACCCATTTCCCTTTGGTGATCGTCTTTTTGACCACAAATCCGGCGCGCTTGCCTGCGGCCAAGCAATCCTTCGCCTGGGTGCGCAGGATGCCGGAAAGCATCAAAACACCGCCTGGAGCCACTGATTGAATGAGTTGCGGAAACGCCGCCTCCAAAACGTCGTGGAAGATGTTGGCGGCCACGATGTCCCATGTCTTCTTTGGCTGCCACTTCAGCACATCGATCTGGGTGAAGCTCACTTTGGGCGTGTCATTGCGCTCGGCGTTCTCTTTTGAAATGCGCACTGCTGCCGGGTCGTAATCACAGCCCCAAACTTGGCTGGCCCCCAGTTTTGCTGCCGCGATGGCCAGGATGCCGCTGCCGCAGCCAAGATCGGCCATGCTCCAGGGCTTGCCTGACTTGTTCAGGTCTTCGGCCAGATCCACAAGTAGGCGCAAGACGGTGGCCGTGGTGGCATGGTGGCCGGTGCCGAAGGCCATGTCTGCCGGCACGGCGATGATTTCGCGATCGGGGAATTCTTTGCGGGCTTTGGCGAGCTCCGCGTTTGTCCGTGCCGTGCAGACGACGAATTTTTCACGCACCTTCACGGGCGGCGGTGCTTGAGAAGCATGCGCGGCCCAGTTTTGCTGTTTGAGCTGCCGCACGCTGCCGCCCCAGTCTTTCTGAATGGTTCTGGCCCGCTTCTCCGTGGCGCAATAAGCCTCCACTCGGATGGTTTGTCTGCCGGGAAAGCTGCTGATGACGAGCGTGGCGTCGGCGCTGCCAGAAAACCTTTCTTCCCACGCATCAGACCACTTGGCGGCGGAGAGTTTGGACCAGACAAACATGAAGGTTTCGGAGGAGGCCATCTCTCTGAGAGAGATGGAGCGGGTGACGCGATTCGAACGCGCGACATCTTCCTTGGCAAGGAAGTGCTCTACCACTGAGCTACACCCGCAAAACTTGCGGCCCGGATAGTGGCGCATGCTGATTAACGTGCAAGCGCAAAGTTGCGTCTGTTGAGAATGATTTTATCCGGGCCATGATGCCAGGGTGAACCTCCCCACACACATTTGGATCAATGGCCGCATCGTCAGCACTGCTGAGGCGCACATCTCTCCCTTCGACCATGGGTTCCTCGTGGGAGATGGCGTGTTTGAGACGCTCGTCGCTCGTAACGGCAAGCCCTTCACCCCTACCAGGCATTGGAAGCGTCTCGTCGCCTCATGCGAGTCCATGGGCATCACGCCACCTGCTTTTGAGGTCTATTCACAGGCCATCCAGGCAGTCATGCAGGCCAATGGTCTGCATGACGCTCGTGTCCGCGTCACACTGACCAGCGGTGACGGCCCGCTCGGCTCCGACCGTGGTGAATCGCCCGCCACCATGGCCGCCGCAGCCCCGCCACTCAAACCTTGGCCGCCCACCGACACCGCGCTCGTTGTGCCTTGGACGCGCAACGAGCGCGGTGCCCTCGCTGGAATCAAATCGACCTCTTATGCGGACAACGTGCGCGCCCTGGCCCTGGCGCATGCTCAAGGGGCAGGGGAGGCCTTGTTTGCCAACACGCGTGATGAACTCTGCGAAGGCACCGGCACGAACATTTTCATCGTCGTCAATGGCCGCGTGCAAACCCCGCCGCTCAACTCCGGCTGTCTCGCAGGTGTCACACGGGGCCTCGTCATCGAAGCCTGTCAGGCCGCCGACATTCCCGTGGAAGAAGTCGCCCTGCCCATCACCGTGCTGCAAACCTGCGACGAAGCCTTTTTGTCCTCCAGCACGCGTGATGTGCATCCGCTGGCGCGAATCAATGAACGTGTCATGCCCGGGGCCTCCGGCGTTGTCACCCTGCGGGTGGCGCAGGCGTTTCGGGATTACGTCGCGGGACGGGATGATCCATAAACCTCGCTCAACTGCCGCAGCAGTTTTTCCAGCTTGGTGTAGTAAGCCTCGTCGTCCAGTTTCGCCCGCTGCTCCTTGAGCTTCTTCAATTCGACTTCGAGCGCGTCGCGTTTCTTGCGCTGCTCGTCGGTGAGCTTCTTTTCCTCGTCGCTGAGCACCAGGACGAGTTGCGAGGCACGTTCGCCATCAAGCTTGGCCTCGGCGGGCGGTGCTTCGAGCACTTCACGTCGCGTGGCCACACCGTCGCCGTTGTCTTCGATCAGCGCGTGCTCTGTGGCCAGTCGGCCTTCATTCTCATAGAACAACGCTGCCGCTTTGCTGGCATGGCGGTAGGCTTCGAGAAGGGAAACCTGCTTGTCCTGATCGAGATCTGCATCCCCCAACCCGCCGATGGCTTCGGCGAAGTGTTCGCCGAAGCGTGCATAAAAGACTTCATCCGGGCTTTTCGTCGCCGTGATGATGATCCGGCCTTTGCCAGCCAGCGGACGCACAAATCCGCCGCTGGATGAAGCACCGTGAATGACCACGATTTCCTGCTTCAGCGGTGCCAGCCAGCTTGTGAGTTGTTTGGCGTCAAAATCCGGCCCTTCGGCATTAAATTTCGCTTCGCGACCATCAAACGTGCCATGGCCGATCAGCACCAGCCAAAGTGAGCGCTCAGACTGGGCCTTGGAGAGTCGTTCTTGCAGTTCTGCGGTGGTGTTTTCACCACGAAAGACTTCAGGCGCGAATCCCGCCTTGGAACAAGCGGCGGCCCAGGCTTCCACCTGAGCGGTGAACTTCTTCCCATACTCCTCCGAGCCGTCCGCGCCGCGCACGATGACGACGTCGAGATTTCGCGCGTGAAGAGAGCAGGTGAGCAGAATGAAAAACCAGAGTCTCACGCCATGCCTCCTTTCCTTCGCAGCATCCACTCACCGAGCAGCAGTAGCAGGATCGCGATGAAAATCCACGGCGTGTGCCACAGCGGCGTCGCCAGCGTGACCTCAACGGGCACGCGGATGTTTTTCAGCATCTCGGGCAGTTCTGCGATGTCCTTAAGTGCGATCATCTTGCCGCCCGTGTCACTCGCGATGCGTTGCATCAATTCGCGATTCGGCTCCAGCTTGGCGAATTCAGTCGCCAGCGGATCATGCGTCCAGCCGACGGTCTTCGTGCCGAGTGCCGTGCGCTTTTCGGCTTCCTCAACCGTCGCGCTGGCGCGGTAGTTCCCCGCCTTGGCGGCAAAAAACTCCGTTTCAAACAAACCGGCCTCTTTCAGGCTTGGTTCGGCGAAAAGCTGCGACTTGCTGCCATCCGGTTGCGTGACTTCGATCTTCACGATGGCGTCGCTGTTGGCTTTGAAGGCACGATCTTTGACGCGGACGGCCAGTTTCACACGCGCCTGCTCAGCGGCATCGATCTCAGCAGCAAAGGTGATCGCATCCGCCACATCCACGACGAGCCAGCGCATGAGCTGACGCCACATGCGGTCCATGTCCTTGTGCGCGTCGGCGTCATACAGCCCCCAGCGCCACAGATCGGCGATCATGAGGCTTCCCACGCGGCCTTCGCCGAAACGCTGCACCGCAACGGCGGGATATGAGTTCTGCGCGTCGGAAACCGTCGCCAGAATGCTTGCGCCCGGCTTGATGGAGAAAGCAGGATTGATGGAATGAAACGCGGGCATGGCGGACAGACGCTTCTCATCTTCTTCGCGGTCCGTGCGCAGCCGCATCCATGACTCCAGCCAGCCTTCACGCGTGAGATTGAAGCGAGCGCCCTCCAGCGCCGGGCCGCTGGCCGTTTGATCGAGATACACCGGCAGCATGCGGCCGATGGGTGTGTTGTCATAACCTCCGCTGCGGTAGCACTCCTGGCCGCCGAGCATGAACAACGCGCCGCCGCGCTCGCTGACGAAGCGCTCGATGAGATTCATCTGCTCCTGCGTGAAAAACGCCGCCTCGATGTCGTCGAGAATGATGGCACGGAATTCTGCGAACAAGTCCTCCGCCGCTTTTGGGAAGCCGTCGTTGAGTTCCTTGGCGTCCTTGGTGCCGAGGCGGATGATCACCGGCTGGTCGTAGCGCTGGGCTTCCTCACCATCTTTGGCTCCAAAGCCACGAAACAGCGGGTTCACGCTTTCTCCGGCCTTGCCACGCCACTCGAACTTCGGTTCCCGCTTTGCGATGCGCACCAAGGCTGGCATCTGGATGTCATCATCACCCGCGATGGCGCGGCGCAGGAATTTGTACTCCCAGTTCGGCCTGCCGCTGACGTAGAGCACGCGATACGGCCCTGCACCGCGATCTGCGACCAGGAGGCGGGTGTTGTTTGCCTGGGTTGCCTCCTTCTCGCCTTCGTTTTGGAGTGCGAGCTGATAAAAAGTCACGCCTGACTTCGCCACTGGCACACGCAGGCGCACTGTTTGCGCCGAATGGCCGCTCAGCGTGACCTTCTCAGTCGCCACCGGCTTTTTGTCTTCGCCGAGCACTTGCAGCGTCCCTTTGCCGTTCCCAGTCACGCGAGCAGTGATCGTGATCGGCGCATCCTCAAACGGACTCGTTGCCACACTGGCCTCGATAATGCTGAAATCATCGGGTGGGGCTTTTTCACCAGCCAGCACGGTGAACACGGGCGCACCCTTCGCCTCCGCCTTCCAAGCCGCGAAGTCGGTGGCATTGCCATCGCTCACCACGACCACGGCGGCGAGGTTCGAGCCGCCGGAGCGCAGCGTCATGAGGGTGCGGCAAAAATCCGAGCGTGTGCCGTCAAACTTCAAACCACGAAAATGCGGCACGCTCTTCGTTTGCGAGCCGCCGGTCATCAGCCGCAGGCGGAAGTCTTCTCCCAGGGCTTTGATCCATGCTGCGTCGTCATCACTGGATGCCAAAGCCGCCTGTGCAAGTGCTGCACGGGTTTTTCCACCGACTGATTCCGCCAGATCGAGCGAGGCGCTGGCATCCACCAGCACCACGACCTCGTTTTCACCCTTCTTCGGCTGGGTACGCGTCCACATTGGATCGAGCAGGCACAGTGCCAGCAGGGCTAGCGCTGCCGTCTTGCACAGCATCGCGGCTAGTCGCTTCCAGCCCCGCAGGGGGGATCTCACATAGCCCACGATGAGCAATCCCAGCACCAGCACGACCACCCCGGCGGCCAGCCAGGTGAGATTCATGTTTTGCCAGACAATGCGGGGCATGCGTGCGCAGATAACGCCGTGGAAAACGGAATGCTACAGGGGAAGCGAAATTCGACGGGCCGAAAAACAAAGTTCGGGATGCAGGAGGCAGCATTCCGCGTTTCTTCCCGCACATGGTCCCCACGATCCAACAGCAAGCCGCCGCGCTCATCCAAACCTACTACGACACCTTCAACACCGGCGACCGCGAGGCATTCCTCGCGCTGCTGACCGACAATGTGGCCCATGACATCAACCAAGGCGGCACGGAGGTGGGCAAAGACGTGTTTCGCGCCTTCCTTCAGCGCATGGACCGCTGCTATCGTGAGCAGGTGCGTGACTTGGTTGTTTTTGCCAACGAGGACGGTACCCGAGGCGCGGCGGAGTTTTTCATCGAAGGTGAATATCTGTCCACCGATGAAGGTCTGCCGCCCGCCGCTGGTCAGCGCTACCGCCTCCGTGTCGGCGCGTTCTTTGACCTGCGTGAAGGCCGTGTCAGCCGGGTCACAAACTACTACAACCTCGAAGAGTGGCTGCGCCAGGTCGGGGCAGGGAAGTGAAGCGCGGTTGGCGTGGATCATCCCGCTTTCGACGCAAAGGTGCTCGGCTCAAGAGGTTCGCCGACGTGTCATCCTTCTTTTCAACAGGCTTAAAGCTCCGCGATTCTTCTCGCGATGAAATCCCGCTCAGCGGGAAGGGCCGCGAGGTTCCCGGCCTGACGGAAGTGGGTGAGGGCGGCGGGTTGATCTCCCATCTCGGCGGCGAAGGTGCCGCGGATGACGTGGAAAAGGTGGTAGGACTCCAGCTTGCTGCGGTCGGTGATGGCATCGAGTGCGTCCATGCCTGCTTGCGGGCCATGCACGCGGGCGACAGCCACGGCGCGGTTCATGGCAGCGATGGGCGATGACTTGAGCGTGAGGAGTTGATCGTAGAGCGCGAGGATGCGCGGCCAGTTCGTGCTGGCCTCATCGGGCGCGGTGCTGTGGCATGCAGCGATGCCGGCTTCCAGGTGATATTCACTGATGAAACTGCCCTGCGCGGCGTGACCTAGGCAGAGGATGCCACGCTGGATCATGGATTGATCCCAAGCGGCGCGGTTTTGCTCATGGAGGCGCAAGAGATTGCCCGCGTCATCGGTGCGGGCGCGAAGTCGGGCGGCATTGAAGAGCATGAGCGCGAGCAGAGCGAAGACGCGCGGCTCTTGTGTGGACGGATGCTCCGTGAGGAGAGTGGTCAGGCGGATGGCTTCGTGACAGAGGTCTTCGCGCACGAGCCGGTCGCCAGTGCTGGCTTTGTAGCCTTCATTGAAGAGTAAGTAGAGCGTGCCGAGGACGGCGTCGAGCCGCGCTGGCAGGTCGGTGGGCTCGGGCACAGAGAAAGGCAGGGCGAGTTCGCGAATAAGCTGGCGGGCGCGCACGAGTCGCTTGGCGATGGCTGCCTCGCTGGTGAGGAAGGCGGCGGCGATCTCCGCCGGGCCGAGTCCGCAAAGGTTGCGCAGCGCGAGCGCGGTCTGGGCTTCGATGGAGAGCTGCGGATGAAAGCAGACGAACATCATGCGCAGGGTGTCGTCGGCGAAGGTTTCGTGCGTTTCGTTCACAGGGGTGGAAAGCCAATGTTCATGCTCGGCGGCGATGCTGTCTTGTTTGGTGTTCCATCGCTGCTCACGGCGAAGATGATCGAGCGCTAGGTTCTTGGCGGCTTGCGTGAGCCAGGCGGCGGGGTTGTCAGGCACACCACGATAAGGCCAAGTCTTCAAAGCGCGGACGAGTGCCTCCTGCACGACGTCTTCTGCGAGCTGCAACTGATGCGTGCCGAGATGCGCGGTGAGCGTCGCGACAAGGCGTGCGCCTTCCTGACGGAAGAAGTGCTCCGCGACCTGGGTGATGCGCGGGCTGTCGGCTGGAGAGTTCTTGCTCATGTCGTCTCGCGCAGCGAGTCCTTGGGCGTTGTTACTCCTTGATCTCGGCCTCGACCAGCTTCGCCAGAAGGATCAGCGATTCCTGCCAGCCCATGTAGCAGGCTTCGGCGGGGATGACGCTCGGCACACCTTCCTGGGTGATGTTTAATTCCGTGCCACAGAAGACCTCTTTGAGAAGGACGGTCACCGTCATCACGCCGGGGAGATTTGGGTCATCGAAGACATCGGTGTAGCGCAGCTTTTCGTTCGGGATGAGTTCGAGATACTCGCCACCAAAGGACATGCTGCTCTGGGTGGTGAAGTTGGTGAAGGACATCCTGAAGCTGCCGCCGACTTTGACATCCAGGTGGTGGATGGTGGCGGTGAAGCCGTTTGGCGGCAGCCACTTGCTCATGGCTGCGGGGTCAATGAAGGCGCGATAAACACGCTCAGGCGGCGCACGCAGCACGCGATGCAGTTGGATGGTGTTCGTGGTCATGCCTTTGCTGTTTGAATGGTTCAATTGAGATGGTTGAAAGGCTTACTCCATGCTTCAAAACATCATGATTTGTGGGAAGTGACTTTGTCCCACAGATTCAGATAACCCACAGATTGCGATGAAGAGGCTAAAAATCTCCGGGAAATCACAAATGCTGATGACGCGAGGTTTACCTTTGTGCTTTCACGTCTGCCATCGGGCGGCAGAGGTCGGCGATGGGGCGGACTTCGATCTGGGCGCCGTGAGTGAGGATGGGGCAGGCCTGGGCGAGTTTCACCGCTTCATCGGTGGAGGCCACGGACAGCAGGAAGTAGCCAGCGATGGCTTCTTTGGACTCGGCAAAGACGCCGTCAGTGACGATGGATTGAGCACCCGTGACGAGTTTCCCTTCCTCCATCAGCGGCTGCGCACCACGGAGGATGCCTTGGCTTTGCAGGCCCTCCACCCAGCCATAGAAGTCGGTCATGATGCGCTGGAGTTCGGCGGGCGAGAATCCGCTGTTCCAATGCGTGCCACGGATGAGCAATAAATGCTCGCCAGTGGTTTGTTGGTTGTTGGGGGCATTCATTCGGCTGGTGTTTCGTTCGTGTGGCGATAGGCGGAACCGCGCTCCGACTCGAGCGGTCGGATTTCATAGCAGATGCCATGCGCCAGCACGGGGCTTTCTGCGGCGAGGGCCGACGCGGCGGCAAGACTCTCCGCCACGATGATCCAGTAGCCGCCGATGACTTCCTTGCCTTCGGCGAAGGGGCCATCCGTGCGAATGCCTTCGCGGCTCACGAGTGCTGCGTCCATGGTGAGGCGCGAACTAGGCTTGAAGCGGCCTTGTTCGAGGTTCGCCTCATACCAAGCGTAAAACTGGTGGATGGCAGACTCGATGTCGGCTTTGGCGGACGCCTTGTCCCACTGGCCGCGCGAGAGTAGGAGGTAGTCGGAGGATGCGGGCGTGCTCATGGCGCGGTGACGAGTTTGGCGACATCGGCGAGGCCTTTTTCGAATTCAGGGCCGCACATCGACTCGCAATCGAAGATCAGGCTCATTACCCTGGCCAGCACGCCTTCGTTCTTGCCATGCATGACCCAAGTGACCTTTGTTTTGCCTTCGCCCTCGGGTTTGAAGGTGAATTCAACGGTGCTGACGCCCTGCATGGGTTCCAGCCAGTCCATGCGCTCGACGATGCGCTCATTCGGCTGGCTTTCCGTGATGGTGGCGGAGCCTTTGCCGACCTTG
>JBIKYB010000506.1:0-3089 GCA_044355475.1 Prosthecobacter sp. | reverse complement strand
AAAACCGCTTGCTGGCGAAGGAGGACTTCAATAACGACACCAAAGACGCGGGTGAAATCGGCGCGGGTCACAGCGTGGTGGCTTTGTATGAGGTCGTGCCCGCGAATTTGCCGCCCGGAGCCGAACCCCGTCCTGCGGTGGATAGTTTGAAGTATCAAACACCCGTCATCGCGCCCGCCCAGCTCGCCGACGCGGCGAAGAGCGGCGAATTGATGACGGTGAAGCTGCGCTACAAGGAACCGGAAAGCGACTTGAGCAAACTGATCGAAGTGCCGACCAAGGACGAGGGTAAAACACTCACCGCGAGCAGCGAGGAGTACAAGTTTAGCGCCGCTGTGGCCGGCTTCGGCCTACTGCTGCGTGATTCGGCCTACAAGGGTACGCTGAGCTGGGAAACGGTGCGCAAACTCGCGCTCGATGGCAAAGGCGCGGACAAACTCGGCTATCGTGGCGAGTTCCTGCAACTCATCGACAAGGCGCGTGGCTTGAAGGAGACGCGGCCGTGATGGCGGGTTGCGTCACTGCTCATGTTCGCTATGAAGCCGCATGGAACTCATCAACAACACTCCCCATGTGCCAGCGGCGGTCGGACCTTATTCCCAAGCGGTGAAGCAGGGCGGCTTGCTTTTCTGTTCCGGCCAGATCCCGATTGATCCAGCGGCAGGCAAGATCGTGGCGACGGATGTGGAAGGGCAGGCGAACCAGGTGCTATCCAACATCCGCGCGTTGCTGACGGCGCAGGGACTCAAAATGGGCGATGTCATCAAGGCGACGGTCTTTCTGACCTCCATGGCCGATTTCCCGAAGATCAATCCGCTCTACGAAGCAGCCTTTGAAGGTCACAAACCGGCGCGTTCGACCGTGGCGGTGGCGGGACTGCCGCTGGGAGCGCTGATTGAGATCGAGGTGATCGCGGCGCTGGGTTAGCAGCCTTTCGAAGCCTCCAGAAGGCGCGAGTCAGATGTCAGAAGTTGTGAGGCCGCAGGCGACACCTCTCACCTCTGACTTCTCACACCGAAAGGGTTTTCAACAGGCCGCTGCCGCTGACTAGCTCAGCGGTGTTCGATCACATCGCTGTTTTGGAAGCGGATTTTTGGCAGGGACGCGTAGCGGTCATCCGCGTGACGGTAGCCCGCAGGGCAGAGGACGGCGGTGGTGAGTCCCTGGGCCTCAAGGCCGAGGAGTTCGTCGTATTGGCCAGCCACGAAGCCTTCCATGGGACAGGTGTCGATGCTGAGTAGCGCACAGGCCGCCATGAACTGTCCGAGGGCGATGTAGGCCTGCATTTTGGCCCAATCCTGAGTCATGTAGCCTTGGGCCTGCGTGCCAGCGACCATCTTGCGGAATCCGGCCAGCGCATCGGCGCTGCCGCCGCGCACCTCAACCATGCGGGCGATGAAGGCGTCGAGGTCGTCGAGGCTGTAGGCTTTTTTCACGGTCATCACGACCAGATGAGAGCAATCAGCCACCTGGCGCTGCCGCCACGAGTGCGCGACGAGCTTTTCCCGCAGTTCCTGATCCTGGATGATGAAAAATTTCCAGGGCTGCAAGCCAAAGCTCGAAGGCGTGAGCACCAGCGATTCTTCCAGCGCGGCCCAGGTGTCGGCGGGGATTTTCTTTGTGGAATCGAAGACCTTGGTGGCGTAACGCCAGTTCAGGGCGGTGAGGAGTTCTGTGGTGTCCATGGCAGACCGCTGCTTTGGCATGGCACCGCCGATTCTGCAAACTCAGAACCGCTATTCCAGCTCTGGCGGCACATTGCCATACATCCACGGCTTGCCGGCAAAGGGCGGAATTTTGGGATGCTCGGGCTTTGGCTCGGCCTTCATCTGATTGGCGAGTTCGATGCCCTTGTTCGCCATTTGAGTGCCGGCGGTGATTTCGAGATTCGAGTAAGCGGTGAGGCGTGTTTCATAACCGCCGCCGTTCGGGCCAAAGGCCTCCTCGGTGGGCACATAGCCGACGATGCCGTTGGAAAGCTCGCATGGGAAGGTGAAGGCGTGCTGGCTGCCTTTTTTGATGTCGAGGCCGTATTGCACAAAGTACTCGGCGGGGTTGGAAACAAGGCACGCGGGGCCGATTTTCACGCACTGCACTTCGCAATCGACCAGCGGGACGGTCTTGTTCAGATGATCGAGCATGACGATCTCCTTCGCGAAGATCCATTCCGTGGGCTCGACGGTGTTCTTGGCCTTCTGCATGATTTCGAGGCTCTTCGCGACGCGCTGCGGCGATGGCGGGCGACGTTTGATCTTCAGCACTTCCTGGCGTGTCTCGACCGGCGCGGTGTAGGTCTTCGGCATCGCCAGCAGGGTGCGGATGGCCTCGGCCCCAATGCGGCTGCCGACGTATTGCGACCATTCCGCTGATTTGGGGCGCTGGTTCGGGCTGAGGTTGTCCACCTGCGTCACGTCACCACATGCGCCTTGCATGAAGACGATGGGCGCGCGGGTGCCGAGGCCGCCCTGGATGGTTTTTTCGAGATGGTGAATCCAGTTGGCGGAGATGCCGCCGGGATTGGTGGTGGCATGGCAGGCGTAATTCACCACCACGCCGACAAGCTGGCCCTGCATGTCCCAGGCACCGATGACACCGACCTGCGGGTCGATGGGGCCGGTGTATTCGAGGATGTCGGGATTGCCCGCGCCGGGATGACTCCAACTCTGGCCGTTTTTCATGCGCAGACGGCGGTTGAAGGCCACTTTGTCCTCGTGCCCGAAGCCAAAGCCGAGTTGCACCTGCACTTTGGCACGATCTGCCGCCACGACACCAGCCACGATCTCGCTCGTCACCCGCAGCAGGTAGCCCGCGTCGGCGCAGGAGGATTCCTCATAGGCGAGCTTCTTCACGAGATCGGAGGCCGTGTCATACTCGCCCGGCATGACCATGCCGACCGGGCCGGAGCTGTGTGAATGCGAGGCGCAAATCAGCACCGCATCGCCCGTGATGCCGGTGGCTTTTTCAATCTGCGCCCGGGCATCCAGCACGATCTGCCTTGGCACCACGAGCGCGTCGAGGCCGATCACGGCGGCCCGCTTCTTGCCATCGTCGAACAAGGCCACCCGCACCTTGCAGGCATCGTGGAAGCT
>JBIKYB010000576.1:0-2539 GCA_044355475.1 Prosthecobacter sp. | reverse complement strand
GCGGTGGAAGTTTTTGCTATACCCGCCCGGCTGCTCCATGCCGATGCCGGGGGTGATGTCCCGCTCGGCGAATCCTGCCTGGATGGTTGAGGTAGGAGCAGGGGACTGGGCGTGGAGAGACGCGTAGAAAAGGCAGGCAATAAGCAGTGGGCGCATGGTGAGAGAACGCCGTCGGGGTCGTGAGTTTCTGAGAAAAAACTTACAACAATTCTTGGTGCGGATATTGCATTGCACCAAGGTCCGCACTTATCTTACTGCTGTTCACATCTCCCGAACCCGTGCATGCCTTGTATTACATCGCCAAAGGCCAAAAGACCCTCGGCCCCTGCTCCAAAGACGATCTGCGAAATTTTCTCGCGTATGGTTCAATCCGTGACAGCGACTTGGTGAGGCGCGATGACGACGAGCAATGGCGGCCGGTTTCCACGCTGCTAGAACTGCATGCTACGGGCGAGGTCCTGGCTGACGGACTCATGGTGAAGCCGGTGCGGCGACGCGTCGCTCGCTACCGTGATTACGACCGCGTGCCTTATGAGCAACGAGGTGGAGCGGTCCTGCGGCGGATGATTTTTGGCTTTTTGCTCATGCCGCCGTTGCTGTGGTGGGCGGCGGTTTCGATCTACTCAGACAATATTTTTCGCCGTTCCAAGGACGAGAACGGCTACCTCAAGATCTGGGGTCGCTGGGTGGAGGTGGTGGTGACGATGATGATCATTGTGAACGCCCTCGCTTGGTGGGCGGGCATCACTTACGCCTCGTGGATTTTGGGACCGGGACTGGCCGAGCTGTCGAAGGGCATGGGCGAGGCCATGGAGGTCATTCGTGGGCTTTGGAGAGACATTCGCGGGTAATAGCTGCTTTTCTGGCCGGACTCGCCGGGCTGGCAAGACGCGAATTGTCATTCCCTGTGCAGGATTTGGCATCCTGGGACTGGGCTGACACTGCGGCACTTTTCTCTGCGTTGATTGCGGCATGAAAGCCATGCTGCTCATCCCGATCATCGCTGTCGCCACCAGTCTTCAGGCCGCTCAGCCAAAAGTTGCCGACGCCTCGAAGCAAATCGACGCCCTGCTGGCCCAGAGTTGGCAGAAACACAAGATCAAGCCAAACGCGTTGGTGGATGACGCCACCTTCCTCCGCCGTGCCTATCTCACCGTCGTGGGCCGCATTCCGACACTGGATGAAGCGAAGGCCTTTCATGCCTGCCAGGCTCCTGACAAGCGCGCCAAGCTCATCGACTGCCTGCTGGCCAGCGATGGTTATGTGCAGCATGCCTTCAACTACTGGGCCGATGTGCTCCGTGCGCAGAGCCAGGGCGTGGGCGGCAGCACCACGGCGCAGCAGTACCTGAATTTCATCCGCGAATCACTGCGCACGAACAAGCCATGGGATCAAATGGCCCGCGAACTCGTCTCCAGCGAGGGCACCTGCTTCGACACCGGTGCCATCGGTTATTACATGCGCGACCGTGGCATGCCTCTCGACAACTTGTCCAACACCACCCGCATCTTCCTCGGCACCCGAATGGAGTGTGCGCAGTGCCACGATCATCCCTTCGACAAATGGACGCAGAAGCAGTTCTTCGAGATGGCGGCCTTCACGCACAACATGAGTGCCACCAGCTACCGTTCGAAGGGCAACGACGAGGTGCAGAAAATGATGCGCGCGGACAAGACGCTCGACAGCCAGTCGCGCGATCTCATGCGCCAGGCGCTCAACGAGGCCTTCCGTCCGCTGCGTGACACGCTCGTGGTGCAGAACAAAGGCTCCATGCGCCTGCCGCACGATTACAAATACTCCGACGCGAAGCCAAAGGATGTCGTGCAGGCTTCCGTGATGTTTGGCAAGCCGGTGACGCTGACGAAGGAGTCCAACACCATTGGTGAGTTCGGTCAATGGCTCACTTCGACCGAGAATCCGCGCTTCACTACGATCATCGCCAACCGCCTGTGGAAGCGCGTCTTCGGCGCGGGCATCTATGAGCAGGTGGATGAGATGATGGACAACAGCGTGGCCTCGAATCCTGAGCTGATGCGTTATTTGGAGAAGCAGATGGTGGCGCTGAAGTATGACATGAAGGCCTACCTGCGCATGCTGCTCAACACGCAGGCCTTTGCTCGCGAAAGCACGAAGGAAATCTCTCCGGGCGTGCCCTATTACTTCCAGGGCCCTGCTTTTCGACGCATGACGGCCGAGCAGGTGTGGGACTCGCTCGTCGCCCTCGTCAGCCCCGATCCTGAGCAGCCCAACTGGAGCGCCCGCGAGCGCGAGAAGCGCGATCTCGAAAACCGCCGCCGTCTGGCGCAGATTCTCGATCAGACCGAGGCTCCGTTGCTGTTTGAAGCCTCGAAAGCTGTCGCCGATGCCATGCGCGAACAGAACAAGGAGTTCGACGGCCTGCGCAAGGAACTCGACGAGGCCCGTGCCAAGGATGACAAGGAAAAAGCCCGCGACATCCAGCGCCGCCTCGGCCAGAGCCAGCGCATCCTGCGCGAGAACGTCTCCAAGCACTTCTACGCTGCCGCGAAGAAGTCCGGCA
>JBIKYB010000079.1:0-18048 GCA_044355475.1 Prosthecobacter sp. | reverse complement strand
CGAAGCTGCCGAGTGGTTCGTGCGCGAGATCGGCGTCGCCGGAGTCCCCGGTTCCAGCTTCTTCCGCGAACCCGAGCATCGCTTCATCCGCTTCCATTTTGCAAAGCAGGTGGAGACACTGAACGCGGCAGGTGAGAAGTTGTTGAAGGTGGCGCAGGGGCGGTAAGCCCAAGATCGCTGATGATTGAGGCGGCGCAGCCGGTAAGCATCAAGGTTTTTTGCGTCCATAGAACATGCAGCGAGGCTTTTAATTTCAGGGACCTTTTCAGGCATCCACTCTTTCTTCAGTTCACGATCAACCAAGAATGTCGGTCTAATCCGAACATTCGTAGTCTTCGGGTGCTTATCGAAGCTACTTCACTCGAAACCGCGCATCATCCCACGCAAAAGGTGGGCGCTTGCCCAGCAGCAGGTCGTAGATCGTGTGATTTGTCTTCATCATCTCGGCCAGCATGTCTTTCCACGGCCGATCCGCCACGCTGAGGAGGCCGGTGTTGTAGCTTTCGCCGTTGTATTGGCTGGAACAGCGGCTTGTCGTCGCCTGATCGACGTGCGTGAACCACTCGATGCCGATGGCGAAGCCCAGCGAGGCACTTTGCTCGACGTAGTTTCAGTCAGCGATGCACGCAGCACTTCTCAAATGAAGAGCTTCAGCCAGTCTCCGTAGCCGCACAGAAGTCAACGAAGCGCAAAGGTCTTCGAATTGAGGCGTAATGCTGTGTGCCCAACATCACACCGCCTTATGCCTTCATTCCTGAAATCGCCGCTTTGCCTTCTCGCCCTTGTTGTCTCCATTCAAGCCGCAGAGCCACCAGCCTGCGAATGGGTATTCAGCGGGGGTGGCAGCGGGCATGACAAGACTCGGGCAGTCACGACCGACCGATCCGGGAACGTGTTTCTAGCGTCCGAATGCGTGGGGGATGCGATGTTTGGCGATCAGCAGCACAAAACGGCCGGCGAGATGGACATGTGCCTGACGAAGCTCGATGCCGCGGGCAAGCCGCTGTGGGTGAGCGGCTTCGGCGGCAGCAAAACGGATCGTGCGTATGGCGTGATCACGGATGCGGCTGGGAATGCGTATGTCACGGGCCACTTCGAGAGCACGGACGTGATGGTGAATGGCGAGAAGCTGCCGAATGCGGGCAACTTCGATGCCTTCACGGCGAAGTTCGCACCCGAAGGCAAGCTGCTGTGGGTGCGCGTGAAGGGCGGCGAGGGTTCTGATTATGGACACGGCATCGCCATCGACTCGAAGGGGCATATCGTCATCACCGGCGCGATCGGCGGCCAGTTCTTTTGCACGAAGTATGACGCGGAAGGCCGCGAGATTTGGCATCGCGCTCCTTCCGGCAAGGTCTCCGGCAGCGGGCACGGCATCGCGATTGATGGGAAGGATCACATCTATCTCGGTGGGAGTAGTTCGGGCGCAGGAGCCTTTGGTAAAATCGCCATCGAATCCAAAACGAGCGCCGCGCTCGTGCTGAAGCTCACCCCGGAAGGCGAAGGCGAATGGGTGAACCTCATCCCGGGCACCACGAGCGCCATTTATCACGAGATCGCGTGCGACTCGCAGGGTCGCGTGTGGGGCGCAGGCATGTTCAAGGGCAGCGTGAATGTGGCAGGCCAGACGTTTCAATGCAGCGGTAAAGATTACGACGGCCTCATCGTGCATCTCGATGTCGAAGGCCAGGTGCAGTGGGCAAAGCACATGCATGGCCCGGGCACCGATTACTGCCTCGGCGTGGTCACCGATGATCACGGCACCGCCTTTGTGTGTGGCGATTTCAATCAAGACACCGTGCTCGCCGGTCACGCCCTCATCACCCGCGGCAGCGGCGACATCTTCCTTGCGGCTTTCGATGTGCAAGGCGACCTCCTGTGGGTGCAGCAAGCTGGTGGCAAGCAAAACGACAGCGCTTACCCGATCACCTTCCGCGCTCCGGATGAACTCATCATTGCCGGAGCCCTCTCCACACCTGCCACCTTCGGCACTCACGAAGTGACCAAATCCGGCTCCAGCGATTTGTATGCCGCGAAGTGGAAGCTGAAACCCCTCAAATGACCCTGATGAAGCCTCTCTTTGCTTTCCTGCTCCTGCTGACCACCCTCGCCTCGGCGGAGCTGAAATACGATCCCGCCAAGCTGCCAAAGGGTCACGACTACTTCGAGCTGCGCGATGGACTGGCGAACTGCCAGCGCAAGTTCACGCAGGAGAAAACCGGGCGTGTCATCTTCCTCGGCGGCAGCATCACAGCGGGCGGTGCGTGGCGTCAGCACATATGCGATTACCTCACGAGCAAGTTCCCGGAGACGAAGTTCGAGTTCATCAATTCCGGTATCGGCTCCATGGGCTCTGTGCCGCATGCGTTTCGGCTGGAGCGGGATGTGTTGTCCAAAGGGCCGGTGGATCTACTCTTCGTCGAGGCTGCGGTGAATGACACGTCGAACATCCCGCAGCATCCCGATCTCATGCTGCGCGGCATGGAGGGCGTGGTGCGCCACATGCGCACCGTGAGCCCGCTGACGGACATCATTCAGCTTCACTTCGTCATGCCACCGCACATGGATGACTACCACGCTGGCAAGGTGCCCGCGTCCATCGCCCAGCACGAGCGTGTGGCCGTGGCGTATGGCAATCCGTCGTTCAACCTCGCGCGTGAAGTCACCGATCGCATCGACGCGGGCGAGTTCACCTGGGCCGACGATTTCAAAGGCCTGCATCCCTCGCCTTTCGGTCATCAGCTCTACGCCAACAGCGTCGCCCGCATGCTCGATGCCGCATTCGCGAAACCCATCGCCGCTTATGCGAAAGAGCATCCGCTGCCCGCGGCGATCGATGCGCAAAGCTACGCCAAAGGCCGCCTCGGTGACATCGCGCAGGCAAAAACGATCCAGGGCTTCACCCTCGTGCCCTCATGGACTCCCGACGCCGATGACAAGCAGCCAAACGGCAAAAAGATCGGCGTGCGCGAGGGCTTTGTGAACGTGCCCGCGCTCGTCGGCACCGGGCCAGGCGCGGAGTTCGAGTTCAGCTTTGAAGGCAGCAGCTGCGGCCTCTTCATCGCCTCCGGCCCCGACGCCGGTCAGATCGAGTTCAGCGTGGATGGCGGACCGCCTCGCACGCTCGACACGCTGACCCACTGGAGCAGCGGCCTGCACCTGCCCTGGGCCTTGATTCTCGACGACCAGCTCAAACCCGGCCCACACACCGCGAGAGTCCGGCTCCTAGCCTCGAAGACCGCGTCCAAGAGTGCGCTGCGGGTGTTTCATCTGCTGCTGAACTGAATCCGCCAGGGGCAATGGCGAGGGCTTCAGCAACGTCAAACCCCGGCTCATGAAAGTGGCAACCGCCGGGAACTCAGCAGCAGAATCAAAGGCGACTCGTCAAGCTAGAGTCACTTGCTCCTCCATTTAATAACGACAAGCTAGCGAACACATTCACTACAATTGGCTGGCTGTTGCGCGTTGAAGCGATCTAACGCCACTTTGAAGTTGAATAATTTGATCAATGACCACTGCCACATGAGCCCATATCTGGACTACATCTTGCACGATGACGATTGGGCCGATGACGACGGCCATACTGGTTCTATTGTGGAAGCCCAGCATTTTGGATTTGGTGGTATTGCCAGGGCTCTTTCCGACTTGAATATTCCGAACCACCAGAGCTGTTCAGAGCGAACGAATGAAAGTGAAGTTTACTTTAACGAGAGATCGCGCGGCAATTCTGAAGAATTTCAACGGTTACGTTTATCCAGATGCCTAGAGTGCGGTTGGTGGCAGGTGGTTGACACCTGGCACACGGAGCCCGGCTCCTTTTTAATTCAGGAGAGGTCTCACTTTTATACCGGCGTCACTCGTGTGTTTTCACGGGAAGATCACGATGCAATCAAACAGATCGCTTTCTCTATGGAGAAAGGGAGCCGACATCTCAGAGCCATTACCCCAAGACAAATGGAGAAGGCGATTGCCAGCATTTTTCGCGATTATTACGGGGCCACGGAGGTTAAACATCTGGGTGGCAACGATGATCGTGGGCTGGATGTGCTAGCAGTTATTGCCGACAGAACCCACCTTATACAGGTGAAGCGGCGAACTGATGGCACTGCTGAGGGCGTGAGAACGGTGCGGGATTTGATTGGAGCGTATACGCTGAATCACAAAAAAATCGGGACAGCGTTTCATGCCGCCCATATCATGACCACCGCACCAAGGTTTTCACCCTTCGCCAAACGGGACGTCAGATCTGAGGAACTCGAACGATTTGGTTTCACTATCGAAATGCATGCGTTCGATCAAATGAAGGAAATCTTCTCTCTCGCCGCAGGGACTGTTGAAGAACCTTGGAAGCATCTTCCGCTAGGCGCTGAAGTCTTGGATAAGCTCGATCATTGCCGTGTGGCTCTTTAATGCACCTCAAGAAGCCCGAGCTAATGTTAGAGCATTTTAAATAATACTATAACCGCAAGAGGTAAAATAACCCATCGCATCCTTGGCTGTGATTTTTGAGAACGCTTTGCTGATGGCTGCATCGAGTTCTTCGGGCGTGCGTGCTTCGTAGCTGCGCAGCAGTGCCTTGATCTTGCTCCACATTTTTTGCCTCGCTATGCTCGCCCTTCGGGCAGCCTACGGCTGGCTATCTCCGCTGCGCTCCGGTTCGATCGGGTTGAGATCCGGCGAGTAGGCCGGCAGGAACTTTACCTCGGCTCCTACTGCCTCAACCAGGGTGGCTACTCGTGGGCTTTTATGCACGGCGAGGTTGTCCATTACCACGATGTCACCGCGCCGCAGCGTCGGGCAGAGAACTTCGCCAACATAGGTGACGAACGCTTCTGTATCCGCCGCTCCCGGCAGGTGCATGCAGGCCGTGGTGCCATCCAGCCGGATTGAGGAAATCATCGTCGTGCTCTGCCAGCGTCCACAAGGGGCTGCCGCATGCAGCCGCCGACCCCGCAGGGCTCGGCCTCGCAGCCGGGTCATATTGGTCTTTGCCCCGCTTTCGTCTAGGAAGACCAGTCTCCAAGGCTCTAACCCGCCTTGCTTGCGCTTCCACCTTTGACGCGCCTTGCGGACGTCTTCGCGATCTTGCTCGGCGGCGCGGAGAGTCTTTTTTTATATGTCAGCCCCATATCCACGAGCACGTAGTGGATCGCGGGCAGTGTGCACTTCAGTCCGAGGACCTCACGCAACTCGGTCAGCGTCATACCCGGCTTGCGCTTGAGATGCTGACGGATGGCAATGCGGTGCTCGGCCACGATGAGCTTTTTGCGCCCGGCGAGGTGATGCCTGGGCTTAATGCATCCGGTCTTGCGCCGCTGCTGGAGCAGCTTCTTGACCATGCCGTAGGAGACGCCAAAGCGCTGGGCGATCTGTTCCTGGGTGCCTTCACACCGATCGCAGGTGCTGATGATGCGTTGACGGAGATCAAGGGAAAGTGCGGCCATCCTTAGCTGTACACCATCCGTCAAACTGTTCCACATTATTATTTAAAATGCTCTAGTCCACACGCACGGCTCCGCAGACCATTTCTAAAACACGGCCCAGCGAGGCCGCGCCGCTGCCTTCCTGGAAGGCATTGCCGGGAATGGGCTGCCAGTTGTCGCGGTCGGTCTTGGGTTCCGGCTGCGGGATACGGGTGAGCGTGGGATCATACTGGCCGGTCTTGCCGCCGAGTTTGTAGATCACGAGATCAAGCGAGGGCACAACGTAGAGGCAGAAGCCGCCAGCGCCGCTTTTCCAGAAGGCATCCTTTGGCGCTCCGGCCACATGGCCGTCGGCATTGTGCTCCCATTGCAGGCTGAAAGGCGTGTGCGGGTTGTCCGGGCTCCAGGTCTGGCATTTTTGGATGTAATCCGGCGGAACGAGCTGCTGGTCCTTCCACTGGCCGTTTTGAGCCAGGCAATAGCCGAAGCGCACGGCGTCCGTGGCATGCAGCGCGGTGCTGCCGGCCCCATTCGCATGCGGCATGACGAAATCACCGCGATGCAGGCAGTAGTCCCACGCGCCCCAGCCCTGCGGCTTGGCGAGGCGTTCGTGAATGAAATCCTTCAACTCCATGCCGCTGACGTTGCGCAGCACGATGCTGGCGATGTGCGGGGAAGGGGAGGAATACGAGTAACCCGCGCCTGGATCGCACCACAGCGGCACATTGAGCGAGGATTTGTCGAGATCCTTGATGTTCTGGCCGGGCACGGGCTTGAGCGGCTTCGGCTTGGGGTCGCCTTTGACATAGCCAGTGGGTGTTTGCCCTTCGCCCCAATAGCCGCCGGTCATGCACAGTAGTTGACCGAGGGTGATGTTCGCTTTGCGAGGATCATTGAGCGGGAAAGCCTGGGGTAGGAATTTTTCAGTGAAGACCTTCGTGTCGAGGCCTGTGGGAATTTTGTCTTTGAACTCATGCAGCATGATGCCGCAGGCGATGCTGCAAAAGCCCTTGCCGGTGGAGGCCATGTCGGGGTTCGCATTGCGACTGGCTCGACCGAAGTAGCGCTCAAACACCAGCCAGCCCTTCCGCACCACCACCAGACCGCCATGCGCCGTGCTGCGTTCAGTGATCGTGTAGGGGGGCTCCAGCTTGCTCAGATCCATGCCGGCCTGCTCGCGCATGGCCTTTTCGGTCTTCGCCTCACGCCAGCCGCCTGCGCTGTCGGGCGGCGGAAAGTAAATGTCTGCGGCATGAAGTGCCGAAGCAGTGAAAATGAGAGCGGTGAGTAGTGGAGCGGTCATGGGGAGCGAACACCATGAATGGCTGATCGCGTGCATGCGAGCCACAATTCGCTGCCGACGCTTTTAGAAACTGCGACTGACCCCGAGCGTGAAACCCAGCGCGTCGAGGCCAGGATTGGGATTGGTAGCTCCGCCGTTCGAGAGATGTTGAAACATGGCGCTGGCGCGAAGTGACCATGAATCAGTCAGGACTCGCGCTACACCAAGCTGACCGTACCAATTCAGCGTGAAGTCCTGGCCTTGGCCGCCGGGAGCACTCTGTGAGTCCACCAGGCCAATACCACCGCCGATGGAGCCAAAGAGGCTCCAGGTCATGCTTGGGTTCCACCATTCAATGGACGGGGCACCGGACAGGCCAAGGTAGCGATTTTCCGAGCCTTCCTCGAACCAGTTGGCCATCGCGGTCAGCTTGTTGCGGAACGTTAGCTTGGAGCCGTTGGCGAAGTCGAAGCCAAACACCTCGGGGGAGCGCCAGGAGACCATGAAGGGCACGATGCGGTAGTTGAAGGTGGTATCGCCACCGACTTTCCACAGCATGCCGGTTTCAAAGTCGAGTGCGTGATTATTCCAGGGCTTGAGTTCGACCGGGGCGGATGTTTGAGCAAAAGCAGCGGTGCTGAGGATCAAGGAGGCGAAAAGGTGACGGATCATGGGTGGCAAACTAACGTCATGCTTCGCAAACGCCAGCGCGGAGTGAAGGTTCGCTCCAAGGGGGCTGGGGAGAGACTCAAGAGAATTGGCTCCAGATTGGAAAAACACTTTTTTTGTTATCGTGTTTGCGGCAAGCCTGCTCCCTGCCACGATGGCATCCGCAAAACACTGAATCCAACTGCTTTTACTCATGAGTTCTCCCCGCGTCCTTCTCACCACCACCTCATTCCAGGACACGCCCGGCATCCATCACGACATGCTGGCGAAGGCTGGATTTGAGATCGTTCGTGAGCGCGGACCGCTTCCCGAGAGCCGGATGCTGGAGCTGGCTGGTGACTTTGACGCTTTTCTTTGCGGTGACGATGCCTTCACCCGTGCCGTCATTCAGAAATCTCTCCCGCGCCTCAAGGTCATCTCCAAGTACGGCATCGGCCTCGACAAAATCGACTTGAAGGCCGCCACTGATCTGAAGGTGCCCGTGCTCTTCACGCCCGGTGTCAACCACACCACCGTCGCCGAGCACACCTTCGCCCTCCTGCTCGCCGTCGTGCGCAACCTCGTCGTCGAGGCCAATCACGTCGCTGCCGGTAACTGGACGCGCATCACCGGCAACGAGCTCTGCGGCAAGACGCTCCTGCTCGTTGGCCTCGGTCGCATCTCCAAGGAAGTCGCCATTCGTGCCCGCGCCTTCGGCCTGCGCGTTCTCGTTTTCGCCAACTACTGGGAGGAAGATTTCGGCCGCTGGTATGATCTTGAGCGCGTCGAAGACCTCGACGCAGGCCTCCAGCAGGCAGACTTCATCTCCCTCCACACCAAGCTCACCGAAAAGACCAAGGGCCTGATCGACGCCCGCCGCATCGGTCTTCTCAAGCCCGGTGCCGTCATCGTCAACACCGGCCGCGGCGAGCTCATCTCGCTCGCACCACTCGTCGAGGCCATCAAGGCCGGCAAGATCCGTTACGGAGCCGACGTGCTCGATCAGGAGCCCCCGCCCGCCGACCATCCCCTTCTCGGCCTCCCCGGCACCGTGCTCACCCCGCACATCGGCAGCCGCACCCACGAAAGCGTGCAGCGCCAGGCCAGTTGCGCCGTGGAAAACCTCACCCGCTACCTCGCCGGCAAAGAGCCCATCGCCCGCGCCAACCCGTTCTGATTTTCACCGACTTTCCTTCAACCATCCTTCCTTCTTTAAACCATGAGCCTCACCATCAAACCCCGTGAATCCTGCGCCTTCGATCAAATCTCGCTCGGCGAAGTCATGCTCCGTCTCGATCCCGGCGAAGGCCGCATCCGCACCGCCCGTGAATTCAAAGCCTGGGAGGGCGGCGGCGAGTACAACACCTCTCGCGGCCTGAGAAAGTGCTTCGGCTACAAGACCGCCGTCGTCACCGCCTTCGTGGACAACGAAATCGGCCACCTGATCGAGGATTTCATCATGCAGGGCGGTGTCGCCACCGACTTCATTCAGTGGCGTGCCGATGACGGCATCGGCCGCACGGTGCGCAACGGCCTGAACTTCACCGAGCGCGGCTTCGGCATCCGCGGCGCTGTCGGCAATCCTGACCGTGGCAACACCGCCGCCTCACAGCTCAAGCCGGGTGACATCGACTGGGAGCACATCTTCGGCAAACTCGGCGTGCGCTGGTTCCACACGGGTGGGATCTTTGCCGCGCTTTCCGCGACGACCGCTGAACTCACTGTCGAAGCCGTGAAGGTTGCCAACAAGTACGGCACCATCGTCAGCTACGACCTGAACTACCGTCCTTCGCTTTGGAAGACCATCGGAGGCCTGGCGAAGGCGCAGGAGGTCAATCGCGAGATCGCGAAGTATGTCGATGTCATGATCGGCAATGAGGAGGATTTCACCGCCTCGCTTGGCTTTGAGGTCAAAGGCGTGGACCACAACATCTCCAACATCGAGCTCGACGCCTTCAAGGCCATGATCGAGACGGCGGTGAAGGAGTTCTCGAACTTCAAGGTCGCCGCCACCACGCTGCGTGGCGTGAAGACCGCCACCGTCAACGACTGGTCCGCCATCCTCTGGCATGACGGCCAGTTCCACGAGAGCCGCAAGTATCCCGACCTGGAAATCCTCGACCGCGTCGGCGGCGGTGACAGCTTCGCCTCCGGCGTGCAGTTCGGCTTCATGGAGTTCAACGACGCCCAAAAGGCCGTCGAATACGGTGCCGCCCACGGCGCCCTCGCCTCCACCACGCCCGGTGACACCTCGATGGCCACCCGCAAGGAAGTCGAGAAGACCATGGGCGGCGGCGGCGCACGCGTGGTGCGCTAGGGAATGACGAATGAATGTCGAAGTTCGAATGACGAAAAATAATTCTTCGTCCTGAAGCTCGTCAATCAAGGTTAGGCATTCGGGCTTCATTCTGCATTCGTCATTCTACATTCGTTATTTCCCTCCATGGCCTCCACCACCTTCACGCCTCCCCACGTTTACGAACAGCCCGCCCCGGCCTTCGACATCAACGCCATCGAAACGCCCGCCTACGTGGTGGATGTGGCGCTGCTGCGCAAAAACATGGAGAAACTCGCGCAGGTGCAGCGTGAATCCGGCGCGAAGGTGCTGCTAGCTCTGAAGGGCTTCTCCATGTTCAGCGTGTTTCCGGTCATGCGGGAATACCTCAGCGGCTGCTGCGCCAGCGGCTTGAACGAGGCTCTCCTGGCCACCGAATTCGGCAAAGAGGTGCATGTTTATGCACCTGCCTTCAAAGAAGCGGAGATGCGGCAGATCATTCCCATCGCCCATCACCTCAGTTTCAATTCTCTGGCCCAGTTTCGGAAGTTCAAGCCGATGCTCGATGCAGCGAAGGCTGTGGGGCATGCACCAAGTCCCGGCATTCGCGTGAACCCGGAGCATTCCGAGGTGGAAGTGTCGCTCTACGATCCCTGCTCTCCCGGCTGCCGCCTCGGCATTCGCGCCGACTCGCTTGAGGACGAAGATTTGACCGGTGTTGAAGGCCTGCACTTTCACGCCCTGTGCGAGCAGGACTCTGACGTGCTCGAACGCACCGTCGCCGCAGTGGAAGCGAAGTTCCCCCGCCTGCTGGAACAGGTGCAGTGGGTGAACATGGGCGGCGGACATCACATCACCCGCAAAGATTACGACGTGGAGCGCCTCATCCGCGTCCTGCGCACCTTCCGCGAACGATGGGGCAAAGAGGTTTACATCGAGCCCGGTGAAGCCGCCGGCCTGAACACCGGCTACCTCGTCGCCGAGGTGCAGGATGTTGTGGCCAGCGACATGCCCACCGCCATTCTCGACCTCTCAGCCACGGCCCACATGCCGGACTGTTTGGAGATGCCCTACCGCCCGCACATCTTCGGTGCCGGTCTGCCGGGCGAGTTCCCGCACGAGTACAAAATGGGCGGCATGAGCTGCCTCGCGGGCGATGTGCTGACGGGCTTTTCGTTTCCCGAGCCGCTCAAGGTCGGCCAGCGCCTCGTCTTCGCCGATATGGCGCACTACACCATGGTCAAAACGACGACCTTCAACGGCGTCCCGCACCCCGACATCGCTATCTACGATCCGACGACCAAGGACTACCGGGTGGTGAGGCGCTTCGGTTACGCGGACTTCAAGAACAAGCTGTCCTAGCGAGCCTCAGCGGCCATTTTCTCGATCCATTTGCCCAAATTCGGTGGGCGGAAGGATTCCATGGCCGCGAGCAGTTGGGTTGGGTCATTTTCGACAAGCACGCACCTGGCGTGTTCGGGTTTGAGAAAGCCGCTGCGGCTCATGTGGTCGATGAACTCGATCAGGCCGTCGAAAAAGCCGCCGACATTGAGTAGGCCGACCGGTTTGTCATGAAAGGAGAGCTGCAGCCAAGTCAGGGTTTCAAACAACTCGTCCAGCGTGCCAAAACCTCCTGGCAAAGCGATGAAGCCGTCGCTCAGATCGACCATCATCTGCTTGCGCTCGTGCATGCTGGTCACGACATGCAGTTCCGTGACGCCGCCATGGCCGAGTTCTTTTTCCATCAACGACTTGGGGATGACACCGATCACCTCACCGTTTTGTGAGAGTGCTCCATCCGCCACAGAGCCCATCAGGCCCACATTGCCGCCTCCATAAACGAGTCCGATGCCGCTGCGGGCCAAAAATGCGCCCAAATCATGCGCGGCGGCACGATGCGCGGGATCGTTTCCAGCATTGGAACCGCAATAGACACAGATTCGGCGCAGCTTGCTCATGGGGGAAATGGTTGCGAGGCAAACCTATCTGTAGCCCTAAGCTCCTAGAAAGCGTCTGCTGTCGCCGTTCTGCTTGTCACGGCTCGTGGATGCGCGCCACTTTTTTGACCCATTTGGGGCGGAATTTTGAAGGCTTCGGACTTGCGGACAGGTGTTTGGCTGAATTCTCCCAACCTCCCTCTCTGGGTGATTTTGGTCTTGATCGGCTTTGTCACGGTGTCCTGCCGGTGATCATCGAGAGGTTGGTTTTTTAGGACGTTGTTTGAAAGGTTTTTGGAGCTGAAAAAGACTGCGTTTCGAGGCAAAATTCTCTTTGCTCGCCCCCCCATCTCGCTAGGGTCAGAGGGTCATCATCGAGCACGTTTCCGGTAGCGGTTTCATGGACGGATTCAGTCGATGGTTAGCCCTTCAAATCCTATGTCCGAACAGTCTCCTGAGCAGAACGCTGCTTTCAATACCGGTGTGGCCGAAAACCAGGCTTACGGTGCCGATCAAATTCAAAAACTCGAAGGCCTCGAAGCCGTCCGCCTTCGTCCTGGTATGTACATCGGCGACCCCGATGAACGAGGCCTGCACCACTGCGTTTTTGAAGTCGTGGACAACTCCATCGACGAGCATCTCGCCGGTCATTGCAAAAACGTCTGGATTACGATTCACACCGACGGCTCCATTACGATCCAAGACGATGGACGCGGCATTCCGGTGGAAATGCACAAGGTGGCTAAGATTCCGACCGTGGAACTCGTGCTCACCAGCCTGCACGCGGGCGGCAAGTTTGGCGATGGCGCGTATGAATTCTCCGGCGGCCTCCACGGCGTCGGCGCGAAGTGTACTAATGCGCTTTCCGACTGGTTCAAGTGCGAGGTCTTCCGCGATGGGAAAATCCACGCCATCGGCTTTGAGCGCGGGAAAACGACCGAGCCACTGACTGTTCTTGGCGATCTCGATGATCCGAAGACCACCGGCACCAAGATTTCCTTCTTCCCTGACGCGACGATCTTCACTGTCACCACGACTTACAACTTCGACCGGCTGCTCGTTCGCCTGCGCGAGCTGGCCTTCCTCAACCCAGGTATTCAAATCACCCTCACCGACGAGCGCTGCGAGCCACAGCGGCAGGAGGTGCTTTTTTATCAAGAAGGCGTGAAGCAGTTCGTGCGCGAGATGGGTGCGGATAAAGATAAAATTCATCCTGAGCCTGTCGCGTTGGCCGGTCGCCGTGAGGTGCCCATCGACGACAAGAAGAAGTTCATCCTCGTCGATTGCGTGCTGCAATGGAACAAGGGCCTCAATGAGCAGACGCTCTGCTTTGCCAACGCCATCCCGAATCCCGACGGCGGCACACACTACAGCGGCCTCAAAACTGCGCTCACCAAGTCGGTGAAGCAGTACATCAGCGCCAATCCCAAGGCGTTCAAAGACAAGCTGCCTGACATCGAGGGCGACGACTGCCGCGAAGGCATGATCTGCGTCTTGAGCGTTAAATTGACCAATCCGCGCTTCAACTCGCAGACGAAGGTGAAGCTCGTGAACGGCGAGGTTGAAGGTGTGGTGAACTCCGTCGTCTATGAGGGCCTGCTGCGTTACTTTGACGAGAATCCCGACACCGCAGTCGAGATCATCAAGAACATCATCATCGCCGCTAAATCACGCGAAGCCGCCCGCAAGGCGCGTGAAGCCATCCGCAAAGACGCGATGAGCAGTGGCGGACTGCCCGGCAAGTTGGCTGACTGCTCCGAGCGTGACCCGGCGAAAACCGAGCTGTTCATTGTCGAAGGTGACTCCGCCGGTGGCTCCGCTAAGATGGGTCGAAATCGCCACAATCAGGCTATTTTGCCGCTCCGAGGCAAACTCATCAACACCGAGAAGGCTCGACTCGAAAAAGTGCTTCAAAACAAGGAAGTGCAGACCATGATCACCGCCATCGGCACCGGCATCGGTGGCGACAGCGAGGTGGAAGGTTCCTTCAACATTGAGAAGCTCCGCTACCACAAGATCGTTATCATGACCGATGCCGACGTCGATGGTAGCCACATCCGCACCCTGCTGCTGACTTTCTTCTTCCGCCAGATGCCGGAACTCATGAAGGGCGGCCACATCTATGTCGCCCAGCCTCCTCTTTACCAAGTCACTCGTAAAAAGCGCGAGGAGTACGTGCAAAGTGATGCCGAAATGGACGCCATCTTGCTCGAACTCGGCTCTGGCGAGATAAGCCTGCGCAACATTGCTGATGGCAGCAAACTGGCAGCGGATCGTCTCAAGGCCATCCTCGATCTTCTCGTCCCCGTTGCCAAATTCGCCGACATCGTGCGCCGTCACGGTGGCGACTTCGAGCACTACCTCCAGGCGCGTGATGAAGCCACCGGCAACCTGCCGCATCACATCGTCGTCATTCGCGAGGGCAATGAAGTCAGCCTCCACTACTTCGTTACCAACGAGCAGCTTGCGGCCTTTGCCCGCGAAAACAACGATCTGCATCTCTTTGGCAATCCTGCCGCTGATGCCAATGGCGTCGCCGCTCCCAAAGCCCACCGCCGCGCCCGCCTCATTGAGATTCACGAGGCCCACGGCATGAAGAAGCGTTTCCAGCAGCTCGATGAGTTGGGTTTGCACGTCGATCACTTCAGTAGCCAGGATAAGCCGCTCTTTGAAGTCATCGAAGGCGATGGCGAGAACGCCAAGGTTCATCCCGTCTTCAGCATCCCTGGCATCCTCGACAAGGTCATGGAAATCGGCAAACGCGGCATGGAGATCAAGCGCTTCAAAGGTCTGGGTGAAATGAACGCCAAGCAGCTCTTCGAGACCACCATGGACCCAAACAAGCGCACGCTTCTTCAGGTGAAGCTCGACGAAACCAATTCCCACGAGGCCGAGCGCATGTTCACCATCCTCATGGGTGACGTGGTCGAGCCACGAAAGCACTTCATCGAAGAAAACGCCCTCAACGTCCGCAACCTTGACGTGTAATCCGGGGCCAATAACCCGCTTCCTGTTCTTCCGTTTAGCCCTTTCGTCCTCCGTCCATGCAAGACCCCAACATTCGCCCGATCTCTGTCGCTGAAGAAGTGAAGAACTCCTTCCTCGACTACTCGATGTCCGTCATCATCGCCCGTGCGCTGCCGGATGTCCGGGATGGTTTGAAGCCCTCTCAGCGCCGCATCCTTTACGCGATGCACGAGCTGTCGCTCTATCCACCGAAGAAGCACATGAAGTGCGCGAAGATCTGCGGTGACACCTCCGGTAACTACCATCCGCATGGCGAGGCAGTCATTTATCCCACGCTGGTTCACATGGGGCAGCCGTGGGCAATTCGTGAGCCTTTGATCGACCCCCAGGGGAACTTCGGTTCGGTGGAAGGTGATCCTCCGGCAGCCATGCGTTATACGGAAGCACGCATGACGCATCTCGGCGGCACTTTGATGTCGGACATGGAGAAGGAGACGGTCGATTTCGTTCCGAACTACGATGAACGTCTCACCGAGCCGACCGTGTTCCCGGCGGCGTTCCCGAATCTCATCGTCAATGGCGGCACGGGCATCGCCGTCGGCATGGCGACGAACATGCCGCCGCACAACCTCGGCGAAGTCGTCGACGCCGTGTGCGCACAGATCGACAATCCGCAGATCACTTGCAGCGAGCTTCAGGCGCACATCAAAGGCCCCGACTTCCCCACGGGCTGCGTCATTCTCGGCACCAACGGCATCCGTGAATACATGGACACCGGCCACGGCAGCGTGCGCACCCGTGGCAAGGCGGAGATCGTTGAGAATGGCAACCGCGAGCAGATCATCATCACCGAGATCCCGTTCAACGTGAACCGCGCCGAGCTGGTGAAGCGCATCGCTGAACTCGCGAACGAGAAGATCATCACGGAAATCAGCGGCGTGCGCGATGAGTCGGATGAAAACACCCGCGTTGTCATTGATCTCAAGCGCGATGCACGCGGTCAGGTCGTTCTGAACAATCTCTACAAGCACACGGCGCTCGAATCGAGCTTCTCGATCCACATGCTCGCTATCGACGGCGGCAAGCCGCGAGTCTTGAGCATGAAGGACGCCATTGCGTGCTACATTGAGCATCGTCGTGAGGTCATCATCCGCCGCACGCGTTTCTTGCTGAAGCAGGCCGAGATCAAAGCCGAAAAACTCGAAGCCCAGCTCCTCGCGCTCGGTCATCTCGACGATTTCATCAAGATCATCCGCGACAGCAAGAACCGCGACGAAGCCCGTGAGCGTCTCAAGGCTTACAGCTTCGCCGTCAGCACCGCCGAGCAGTTGGGCATCATGATTCGCGCCCAGGCGAGCATCGTGGGCGACAAATACATCTTCACCGACAAGCAGGTCGAAGACATCCTTGAACTCCGCCTCTACCAACTCGTCGGACTCGAGCGCGATAAGATCAAAGCTGACTACGACGACGTTTTGGTCAGCATCCGTGATTTCATGGACATCCTGGCCCGTGAAGCCCGCGTGCTCCAGATCATCAAGGACGAATTGATGGCCATTCGTCTCAAGCACGCCACGCCGCGTCTCACACGCATCGAGGCCGCCGAGGGCGAGATCGAAAACATCGACCTTATCCCGAACGATCCGACCGTTGTGACCATGACGCACATGGGCAGCATCAAGCGCACCTCCACGGCCGAGTACCGCCTGCAAAATCGAGGCGGCAAAGGTCTCAAAGGCATGGAAGCGCGGGAGGCACAAAGCGATGAGGAGGCCAGCGACTTTGTGGAGCACCTCTTCAGTGCTCATTTGCATGACTTCCTTCTGTTCTTCACCAACACGGGCCGCATGTATGTCGAGCGTGTGCATCAGATCCCCGAAGCACCGCGCACGGGCAAGGGACGCAGCATCAAAAACATGCTCAATCTGCGCTCCGAGGAAAAAATCGCTGCAGTGCTCATCCTGGAGGCCCAGGGGCAGGAGGACGAGGCCATGTGGGCGGCAGACAAGTATGTGCTCTTTGCCACCAAGGACGGCACGGTGAAGAAAACAGCGCTCGAAGAGTTCAAAAACTACCGTAAGGATGGTATCATCGCCATCAAGCTCGATGAAGGCAACGACCTCGTCGATGTCGTGCTTACTGACGGCAACAAAGAGATCTGTCTTGTCACCCACGAAGGCATGTGTGCCCGCTTCCATGAGACTGGGGATGATCCTGAATCACCGAATCTGCGTCCGATCGGCCGCAACACCGCCGGGGTGCGAGGCATCACACTCGACGACGGTGACTTCATCGTGAGCTGCATCACCAACGAGCCGGATACCATGGTGCTCGTCGTTAGTCAAAACGGTCTCGGTAAGCGCACCGCCTTCGATGAATACCGCCTCCTCACGAATCGAGGTGGCAAAGGGGTCACCACGATGAACGTGACTGAGAAGACCGGCAAGGTCGTCGCCGCCAAGGCCGTGCATGATAAGGATGAGCTCATGCTCATGACCACCAAGGGCCAGAGCGTGCGCATCCGTGTCTGCGACATCCGCGAAACGGGCCGCAATGCTCAGGGCGTGAAGCTCATGGGCCTCAGGGACGGTGAAACCATCCAAGACGTTGCCACCGTAGTGGCGGATGATGCCGAACCGGTGGTTGAATCCGCTGGAGGCACCGAGCAGGAGGCTGAAGCGCCTGTGGTCACCGAAGCTGACGGGGAAGCCGCGCCAGAAGCACCGACTGCCTCATAGCGCTGCCATCATTTCGCCACGCGAGAAATTGGCCACATCCATCTGCACGCGGGCTTTTCCGCCAGCTTGCAGGTGGAACTGCTCCACTTTTTTGGAGATGAAACCAAAGATGATTTTGCCATTGGGCAGAGCGGCGTGGCAGGTCAGTGGACTGATCACCTCGCGGATCGTGACGACGGTTTCGATTTTGTCGGGGATTTCCATCATGGTTTCACTGGAATGGCCTTGCGCACGGGCGGCTCATTGCTGGCAGGGGCTTTTCGCTTCCAGTCGATCTTGGCGGACTGAAAATGCGCAAGCGTATTGATGAGATCAACGGCACGTTGCAGCACGGAATCGCTCGGCTTGGGCGCGTCCTCGGGAAGGGATTCACCGGCGGAGCGGCGGATGTAGGCGTCGAGCTCGGGGTTGGTATTGGCGACGAGGGAGGCCTCGTTGAAGCGAGCACGCGGTTGGTCGGTGATGGTGCTTTTGACTGTTTTACTGGCTCCAGCCTCGAAGACTTGCCGCTTGATGCTGGTGGGGAGTTCCACCACGAAATCTGGTTTTAGCCCTTTTTTGAAGACGGAGCTGTCATCGGCCAGTAGCACCTCGGCACGGGCAAAACGCAGTGACCATTCCGCATCCACCGGCACGGTCTCATAGCGCACGGCCCCGCCGCGGGTGGGGCCACCAATCAAGAGCGCCTGCTTCCGCTGCCGCAACACAGCGGCGATGGTCTCCCCGAGGTTGTTGGTCTCATCATCGACGAGGATGAGCAAGGAATCTGCCCACAGCG
>JBIKYB010000078.1:0-18061 GCA_044355475.1 Prosthecobacter sp. | reverse complement strand
CCGTCGATCTCGAGTTCGCCCCCGATGGCAGTCTCTATGTCATCGACTGGCATAACGTGCTCATCGGCCACATGCAGCACAACGCCCGCGATCCCCTGCGCGACCACGTCCACGGCCGCATCTACCGCATCACCTATCCTGGCCGCCCGCTCGTGAAGGCCGCACCCGTCGCCGGAGCCCCTGTCGCCGCCCTTTTGGAAAACCTGAAGGCTCCCGAAATGCGCCAGCGCTACCGCACCCGCCGCGAACTGCGTGCGCATCCTGCCAGCGAAGTGCTGCCCGCCGTCAAAGCCTGGGCCGCCGAGCAAAAAGACACCCATGCCAAGCTCGAAGCCCTCTGGACCACCTGGGGCCTCAATGCCGCCGATGAAGGCCTGCTCCGCGAAATGCTCGCCTCCAGCGACTTCCATGCCCGCGCCGCCGCCGTCCGCGTGCTGCGCTACAACACGCACCGCGTCGCCGATCACGTCGCCCTGCTCGAAAAAGCCGCCAGCGATGAAAACGGCCGCGTCCGCCTCGAAGCCATCGTCGCCGCCTCCTGGCTGCCAAACATCCCCGCCGCCAAAAACATCGTCGCCATCGCTTCCAAGCTCCCGCTCGATGATTGGAACAAAAACGCCGCCAAAACCGCCGCAGACCGCCTCGCCGGTGTCGTCGAAGTCGTGAAGCCGGAGTATACGGTCGCAAAGCCACCCGCCTACCTCAGCGATGTCGCCAAAGGCCAGTTCACCGCCGGCCAGGAAGTCTATTTCCGCGAAGGCCACTGCGTCACCTGCCATCAGCCGAACGGGGCCGGACTCGACCCCGCCTTCCCCAGCATCGTGAATAGCCCCTGGGTCACCAGCGACCGCGACCGCCTCATCAAGATCGCCATGTACGGCCTCATGGGCCCCATCAAGGTCGGCGACAAGGAATACAACGGCCAGGTCCCCATGACCCCCTTCGGCGGCATGCTCAAGGATGAGGAAATCGCCAACGTCCTCACCTTCGTCCGCAACCACTTCGGCAACAAAGCCGATCCGGTGACGCCCGCCGAAGTCAAAGCCATCCGCGACGCCAACAAAGGCCGCATGATGCTCTACACGACGGATGAGTTGCTGAAGGAGCATCCGATGAAGTAGTTCTGAAGGCGTCAAGGCGTGGTCAAGGCGGCTGCGCCGGTCAAGGAATCGTCAATGAAGTCGTGAAGGAACCTTCTTGAGTATTGATTGACCATGACTTGGCGGACTCGAGTGCTGCCAGGTCCGACCAGCTTTTGTGTGCAGATTGGTCGGTAGCGACGCGTTTAGGCTCGCGACCAACCACGAAACGTCTCGTCGTCCTCTCAATGAGAACACGATGATGAAGGATCTACACGCTATTTCACCCATGCACCGACTTCTCGCACTCATCTCGCTCGCTTTGAGCGTCACCATCCAGGCAGAGACTGAGTTCCGTCCTGAGTTCGTTGCGATTCATACGGCTGAGGCGGTCGCGCCGGTGTCGGTGAAGTGGACGAAGCCGATCTACAATCTTCCCGGCTGGAAGCGCACGGATGGATCGGTGGAGCATGATGTGTTCAAGCTGGGTGAGGTCATCTCCCTCACGAAGGCGGTCACGGAGACACAAGACGGCGTGGTGCGAAGGAAGTTCACGCATGAAGCCATCGACCTCGCTGCTGAGTTATCGCAGGGAAGGCTGCGCTACACTTTTGCAGCCAAAAAGCCGGGCCTGTGGTCGGTCGCATATGCTGGAGCGCCTGCGGCACCGATGACGGAGGTGATCGAGTTGTTTCAGCCGCTGGTCTGGAATGGCCGACGCATGCCGGAGGCGAGCTTTTTGATCCCCGATGACATTTGCTCGATCCCAGGATGCCTCGTGCAGACGAAGAGCGGCACGCTCGGTGTTCTCGCCGATCCGAGACCGTTTCCATTCGCCATGCCCACGGCGCAGACGCGGCGCTTTGGCGTGACGTTGCGCAATGCGGCGGGAATGGCCCAGCCACTCGTGTTTGCGCCGTTTCCGGGTGCGAAGGATTCGAAGCTCGCTGCGGGTGACAAGCGATCCTTCGACCTCGTGCTCGTGTCGCGGACGGAGCCGCTGACGAAGACCTTCGAGCATGTCGCACGCGAGGTCTGCGGCTTTCGCGACCGGCGGGAGAACACGCTGACCTCGCTGAACACGGCGCTGGAAAACATGCTCGAATACGTGCTCGGGCCGTGGGGCAGTTTTGTTCCTGAGAACAAGGCGTTCCATTATCCTGACTCGCCCGGCTCGGTGAAAAACGTGAGCGCTTTGCATCCGGTGAGTCTCGCCTGCGTCACGGACAATGAACGGCTCTTTCGCGAGCAAGGCGTGCCGATCCTCGAGTTCCTGCTGTCGCGGGAGAAGTTCCTTTTTGCGCTGAATGATGCGGGCATGAAGAGCTCGCAGACACCGTCGATGCGCATGGCCGGGCCTGCGATGCCGCTGTCCGAACTCTCCGCGCTGCATCGCATCAGCGGAGGCGCGACGCCTTGCTTTCGTGACAGCGTGGAGCGGCTGCATGGCGTGGATCGCACGCTGAACATGACGTGGATCAGCCGTGGCGATGCCTGGCAGAATGACCTCTGGCGCTACCGGGCCACGGGCGAGCGAAAGTGGCTCGAAGCCGCCAGCGCCAAGGCCGAGCCGGAACTCACCCAAGTGCCCACCGACTTCAGCGAGGCGGCGGACGGCACCTTCTTCGAATACATGCTGCCACCGTGGAAGGACTTCTATGAGCTATATCGCGACACGCATGAGCCGCGACACCTCGCCGCCGCACATCGTGGAGCGCGGCTGTTTGCCCAGTTGGTGTGGTTTTACCCCAGCGTGCCTGAGGGCGACGTCACGGTGAACGAGTCCGGCTTCGCGCCGCGTCGTGGTTCGCTGGAAAAGCCGGGGCTGCTCCCGGTGGCCAAGGAAACGGTGCCCGCGTGGCGTGTGTCCGAGCAGGGGCTCGTTTGTGAGGGCAATGGCACCGTGCAACGCATCGCGCTCTACCTCGCCACGCACGCGCCGATGTTTCTGCGCCTCGCCCACGACACCGATGATGCCTTTCTCCGCGACATCGCCCGCAGCGCGATGATCGGGCGTTTCGCGAACTTTCCCGGCTACCATTTCAACACGCTCTACTCCACCGCGCAGGAGAAGGCCGATTTTCCACTGCATCCACACGATGAGCTGAAGCCCACGACCTCCTTCCACTACAACCATGTGCTGCCGATGGCGAATCTCGTGCTCGACTACCTCATGGCCGAGGCCCGCGACCACTCGCGTGGTGCCATCGACTTCCCCACCGAATATGCCGAGTGCTACGCCTTCATGCAGAGCGCCGTTTATGGCGCAGCGGGCAAGTTTTACGATCAAACCAAGGTGCGTCCGTGGATGCCCGCAGGCCTCGTCAAAACGGACAGCGTGCAAGTGAATCACATCACCGCACGCGGAGATCAAACGCTCTGCATCGCCTTCATGAATGAGTGCGACCGCGAGTTGAAGGATGTCACCGTGCAAATCGACCTCTCCCGTTTCGAGAAGCCGTCCGCTTTGCTCAGCGCGACCCTTTGGCGCGACAACGAGCGTGTCTCAGCGCCTCTCCAAGTCGAAGCTGGCAAGGCCCGCATCTCCCTTTCGCCCAAGGGCATCACCGCGCTGATCATTGATGGTCTCAAATCGAAGGCAAGCTTTCAAGACAAGCTCAACACCACGCCCGCACGCTCGCGAGCAATCACACATCAACGCATCCAGACCCCGTTCGGTGATGCCGAGGCGATGGTGCTTTCGTTTGGCCCCGAATTGACCTGGCTCTACGCCTACCTCACCGCGAGCGCCGATGAAGTGAAGTCCGCTCGTCTCAGCGTCGTCTTGCCGGACCGCACCGAGTCGCTGACCGATGAGAGCTTTCCCTTCGAGTTCAGCCTGCCGCTGAAGGCGGGGGAAAAGACGCTGAAACTCACCTTCGAGGGCGTGAACGGCCAAGGCCAGTCACTGCGCTCTTCCTCCATTCAACTAGAGTCGCCTTAAACATCACGGGTCATCTGAAAAAGAAGGCGAAGAGGAAGCGAATGACCTCGTGCCTCAAAGACAAAACCACGGCAGCGCCGTGATCTGCGGGTGGAGCTGCATGGGATACGCACAGCGGCAGATGATGTAGCCGTGGGGAGCTTTCGGGCCTTGTTCTTGGAGGAAGGGCAGCAGATGCCGCGCATCGGACAGCGTCGGGCGCTCGGTCCATTTCACCTCGATAGGGGTCACCACGCCGCCTTTCTCGATGATGAAGTCGATCTCCGCGCCGTGCTTGCTGCGCAGGTAGGAAAGCTGGCCGTCCTGCTGGTATTGCAGGCGTTTCCACAGCTCCAGGCCCACCCATTGCTCAAAGACCGGCCCCGGATCAGCGAGTGCGGTGTCGCGGGATGGCGTGAGTCCGGCGGCGGCATGACGCACGCCGAGATCGAAGAAGTAAAAGCGCGGCGTGGAGAGCAGGCCCTTCCTCGCGCTGCCGGAAAAGGCGGGCACGCGAAAGCCCACGAACATGTCCTCCAGCAGCTCGTAATGGCTTTTCACCGTCGGCTGCGACACCCCGGCCTGCTGGGCGATGTGCGCGTAGTTCACGATCTGGCCGCTTTCCAGCGCCGCGAGCCGCAGGAACCGCGAAAACGCCGTCCAGTCACGCACCAGCGCCTCGCGCCGCAGTTCCTCCGCCAGATAGACCATGCAGTAGGAGCGCAGCAACTCCGCGCGGAGGCTCTCCTCCACACTCACGATGCCCGGCAGCTCGCCCCAGGCCAGCCGCGTCACCAGATCTGCCGCAGGCCACGGCGACAGCCCCAGCGGGCTTGGTGTCGCAGGCCACGGCATTGGGGAGACAGGCGTAAAACTCACCGCTCCATTCGCCGACTCCGCACAGGGCCGCTCCGCCGTCGTCAGCGGGTAAAGATGGCTCACCATGCAGCGCCCAGGCAGCAGATTCGTCCCCAGCACCCGCAGCTTCCGCGCCGAGCTGCCGCACAGCACGAAGCGCCAGCGGGTCTTGTCGCCATCGTAGAGATGCTGCACCGCGTCGAAAATGGCCGGCACATTCTGCGCCTCGTCGATCACGACCACCGGCGGCTCGGCCGCCTTCGGCATGGCGTTGCAGATACCAATGAGTTGCTCCGGCTGGCTCAGGAAGCTCGATCGCTGCCCAGGGTCCGAAAAATCCAGCCTCAGCGCCGGATTCGGCAGAAGTTCCTTCAACAGCGTGGACTTCCCCGTCTGGCGTGCGCCAAACACGATCTGCACAAACGGTGAAGCAAACTTCTGCCGCCAAAGGGTCTCTGCCGAACGCTGAAACATGACCTAGTTTGGCATTTGGGCGACTTTTATGCAAGTTGAGTTTGTATTGGTCGGTGTATTTGAAGGCTAAAGCACAACATGGCCGCTTCTGCTACATACCATTCTCGGCTTGTGTTCTGTTGTAACTCCAAAAGTGTAATTTCATGCATCCACTGGAGTCCAACTGATCCGTTTCGCATATGAATTCGTCTGCCCCTGCCTCTCTCCAGTCCGATTTCACTGAACTTCAATCGAACGAGACAGCAATCACGGCTCTGATTCAGCAGATTGTTGGGACTGACCCGCGATTGGCCACAGTGATCCTGAATACATATGAAATAACCACGGTTGGCGAACTGGCGCTAGGTCTGGACGTGATGTGCGCACCTGCGGATCTCTACGGCTTCTCTTCCTCGGGTATCTATGTCTTTTGGCATCCGGAAACGAAGGAAGTTCTGTATGTAGGACTCGCTGTCGATCTGCCTCTCCGCTTTCGGCACCACAACAATTTGACCCCTTGCTCACCGAATTGCTGCAAGTGGCCCCAAATTCAGCAACACTTCCGCAGCAACTCCAAGCTGGGCTACACGATTCTAGCGCAGTCGACCTTAGACCAAGCTGTTTGTGATCGCTGGAGTGCTGTGAACGCTGATCAGATGGAGCGGTTTATGGAGGAGTTTGGATACCATTCTGACGACGAGGCCAAGAGCATTTTGAACAAGCAGGTAGATCGCACCCTGCGACGCACCGAAGGAGCTATGTTAGCAGTGCATGTGCAGGACCACGGTCGTTTGCCTGCTTGGAACAAGATTCGTGGCTTCGATGTAAATTACTCAGATCAGTCTCTGACCGGTGCACGTGAGTATCTCAAGGCGGCCACGGGAACCACCTCTCACTTCGATCAACTGGTGGCCAAAAGCAGTTTGGTGGAAATGGCCACGAAACCGCTTTGGGCAGGCTATGAAATACACCTTCACGGGATTCGTCTCCTGGTTCGGGGTTTAGGTTTCACTTGGGACACAGCCGCTGCGAAAGTTCCAGACTTTTTGGGTTACAAAAAGTCTATGGCAGACGATGGCTATATCTTCAGGAAGCCAATCCTCTAGCGGTGCCAGCCCCTCGCTTTTAGCCACCCGCCACCTTGCCAGATCCGATACAGCTTTTGCTGGTATGTTTGGTGAGACGGTCGCGTTTATGCACGCAACCAACCATGAAACGCCTCGTTTTCCTTCTTTCGTCCTTCGCCATTCTGCATTCGTCATTCGGCGAAGCCGCAGGTTTCAAACCTCTCTTCAACGGAAAAGACCTCAGCGGCTGGGATGGGAATCCGGAGCTTTGGAAGGTGGAGAATGGCGAGATCGTCGGCACGACGACGGGGCCGGAGCAGTTGAAGTACAATCAGTTCCTCATCTGGCGTGGCGGGGTGCTGAAGAATTTCGAGCTGCGAGTGAAGGTGAAGCAGAAGGGCAACAACACGGGCATTCAGTATCGCAGCCGGGAGTTTGCGGAGACGGGGAAGTGGTCGGTGGGCGGGTATCAATGTGACATTCACTCCGCCGCGCCGAACAACGCGATGGTCTATGGCGAGAAGTGGGGCGGCATCTTGGTGCAGAACGGCCAGAGCGTGGTGATCGACCCCGAGGACAAAAAATGGCTCGTGGCAGAGCGTGAGCCGGTGAGTGTGGACATCGCAGAGTGGCACGAATACACGGTCATCGCGCAGGGGAATCATGTGGTGCACAAGATCGACGGGCAGATGACCATCGATTTGCTCGACTTCGGGGCCAAGGGCCAATTGCTCGAAGGTTTGCTCGCGTTTCAGCTTCATCGCGGTCCGGCGATGGTGGTGCAGATCAAGGACGTGATGCTCAAGGAGTTGCCGGAGGCTCCGGTGCCTGCGTTTGACAAGAAGGTGATCGCGAACGCGAAGCCAGTGGAAAAGGCGGACGCGAAGCCGAAGGGCAAAGGCAAGGCGAAGGCCAACTCAAAGACCGAAGCGGCTGCGGCACCAATCAAGGCCTCTTCGGAGTGGAAATGGCTCTGGAGCGACTCACCGGACGCGAAGAGCGCCGCACGTTTGAAGAAGGAGTTCGATCTCGGCGACACCAAAGTGAAGGAAGCGATGCTGCGTGTGAGTTGCGACAATGGCGCGTCGGTTTTTCTCAATGGCGAGCCTGTTTTGACGAATCCTGACTGGCAGCGGCCGACTCAAGCGAATGTGACGAAGGTGCTGCGCAGCGGCAAAAACGAGCTTCGGGCCGAGGCGACGAACAAAGGCAGCGCGGCCGGTTTTCTAGCTGTGCTGACGCTGAAGCTCGCGGATGGCGGTGAGCGGGTGATCTTTACGGATGCATCGTGGTCGGCGGCGGCTCCAGGAACGGAAGAGTGGAAGTCAGCGAAGGTGATGAATACGTATGGCAATAAGCCGTATGGCGAGATCTTTGATCGTTCGCGGCAGAAGGAGACGAAGCCGACCTCGGATGAAGTCATCGCGCCAAAGGACATCAAGACGCTGCCGGGCTTCAAGGTGGAGATGCTGCACAAGGTGTCGAAGGAGAGCGAAGGCTCATGGGTGGGTCTCACGGTCGATGATCGCGGCCGACTGCTTGCCACGGATCAATACGGTGGCCTCTTCCGCCTCACGCCGCCGCCGGTGGGTAGCGGTGACAAGGCGCAGGTGGAGAAGCTCAGCGCGGAGATCAATGGGGCGCATGGTTTGCTGTATGCCTTCGACAGTCTTTATGCGTTGGTGAATGAGAAGCCGAACGTCGCGGGCCTTTATCGGCTGCGCGACACGAGGGGCACGGGCCAGTTCGATGAGAAGACGCTGCTGCGCGAGATCAAAGGTCAGGGCGAGCATGGCAATCACAGCATCACGCTTTCGCCGGATGGACAGAGCCTTTACATTGCGTGTGGCAACGGCACCGCGCAGCCGCCGATCGAGCACACACGCGGCTCGCGGCCCTTTGCAGATGATCAAGTCGTGCCGCGCACGAGCAAAGGCGCTGAGTTCTCCGACACGGAGCCGCAGGCCTTCACCTGCAAGGTTTCGCCGGATGGAAAACGCTTTGAGATGATCGCCGACGGCCTGCGCAATCATTTTGACACGGCCTTCAACGCCCTCGGCGATCTCTTCACCTATGACAGTGACATGGAGTGGGACGCGGGCACGCCGTGGTATCGGCCCACGCGCATCTATCACCTCGTCAGCGGTGGTGATTACGGCTTCCGCGAGTCCTCGGGCAAGCTGCTCGGCTATTGCCCGGACATCGTGCCGCCGCTCGTTGATGTGGGGCCGGGTTGCCCGACCGGTGTCGTCAGCGGACTCGGCGCGGCATTTCCCGCGAAGTATCAACACGCCATCTATGCCTGCGACTGGACCTACGGCACGCTTTACGCCGTCGTGCTCACGCCAAAGGGCGCGGGCTACGACGCGAAGCTGGAGGAGTTCGTCTATGGCAAGCCGCTGCCGCTCACCGATGCCGTCATCGGCAAAGACGGCGCGATGTATTTCGCCATCGGCGGACGTCGCACGCAGTCGGCGCTGTATCGCGTGACCTATGAGGGCAAAGAGAGTGCCGCGCCTGCCGCCGCGCCCGTCGAGACGCCGGAGCACAAATTGCGTGTCGAACTCGAACGCCTGCACGAAGAAGGCACCGGCCCCGAGGCCATTGACAAAGCGTGGCCACATCTCGGTCACGCAGATCGTCTCGTGCGCTACGCTGCCCGCGTGGCCATCGAGCGTCAACCCGCGAAGCTGTGGGCCGCGCGTGCGTTGCAGCAAAGCGAACCCTGGGCGGTGATCGAAAGCGGTGTCGCGCTCGCTCGCATGGGCGGCAAAGAACATCAGGCCGCGCTGCTCTCGAAGCTCAATGTTCTCAACTTTGCGCAGCTCGATGCCACGCAGCAGCTTGCGCTTGTGCGTGTGTATCAAATCAGCGTCGCTCGCAATGGTCTGCCGGAAGGTGATTCACTCGCGAAGACCCTCGCACGGCTCGATGCGGTGTTTCCCGCGAAGACGAACGACCTGAATCGCGAGCTGTCGCGCACGCTGGCAGCGCTCGGTTCCTCCGAAGTCATCGCGGAGACGATCCAGCTCATGCGCACGGCGAAGGATGATCCCGTCTCATGGCTCTCCGTCGAGCGCATGGCTCGCAATGACCGCTACGGCCCCAATTTCCTCCGCAGCGGCGATGCACGGCCGAACACGCAGCAGATCGCCTATGCCTACGGCCTGCGCTTTGCCAAGAACGGCTGGACGCCCGAGCTACGTCGCGAGTTCTTCGCGTGGTTCGCCAAAACGGGCCCATGGCTCGGCGGGAATCAGTTTCGCGGCTTCATCGACACCATCCGCAACGACGCCCTCGCCTCCGTGCCGAACGCTGAGGAGCGCAAACAGCTCGCCATGCTCGCCACACCGAAAATCATCGCCATCAAGCCCGAGGCGATCAAACCACCGAAAGGCCCCGGCAAGGCTTACACCGTCGATGAAGTCACCGCGTTGGCGAAGCAGGTGCAAAGCAGCCGTAACTTCGACCGCGGGCGCGAGCTTTTCATCGCGGCAGCTTGTCAGGCCTGTCATCGACTCGGCAACGAAGGCGGCGGAGTCGGCCCCGATCTCACCGCCGCCGGCAATCGCTACACGCTGCGCGACCTTGTCGAAAACATCATCGATCCCAGCAAGGTCATCTCCGATCAATACGAGAGCAGCATCCTCACGCTGAAAAACGGCAGCACCGTCATCGGCCGCATCACCGCCGACGAAGGCGGCATCCTCCAAGTCGCCACCAACCCCGCCGCCCCCGGCCAGACCACCGACGTCCGCCACGACGCCCTCCAAAGCCGCCAAGTCTCGCCCACCTCGCTCATGCCTCCCGGTTTGATCAATGCGATGAACCAAGACGAAGTCGCCGACTTGCTCGCCTACATTTTGTCGGGTGGAGATAAGCGCGGGAAGATGTTCAAGAAGTGAACCCGCTTGCCAGATCCGACACAGCTTTTGCTGGCATGTTTTGTGTGAAGGCCGCGTTTAACCACGCGACCAACCATGAAACGCCTCGTCTTCCTCTCCCTGCTCGCCTTTTCCGCTCTCTCTGCGCAGGACGGCTTCAAACCGCTCTTCAACGGCAAAGACCTCACTGGCTGGGATGGCAACCCAGAGCTGTGGAAGGTGGAAAACGGCGAGATCGTCGGCAACACGACCGGACCGGAGCAACTGGCCTACAATCAATTCCTCATCTGGCGCGGCGGGAAGGTCAAAAATTTCGAGCTGAAGGCGAAGATCCGCCAGAAAGGCAACAACACCGGCATCCAATACCGCAGCAAGGAACTGCCGGAGAACGGCAAGTGGTCCATCGGCGGCTATCAGTGTGACATTCATCCCGCCCATCCCAATAACGCGATGGTCTATGAAGAGCGTGGTCGCGGCATCATCGTGCAAAATGGTCAGGGCGTCGTCATTGACCCTGAAGCGAAGCGCTGGCTCGCCTCCGAGCATGAGCCGGTGAAGGTCGATATCGCCGAGTGGCATGAGTACACCGTCATCGCGCAGGGAAATCACCTCATTCACAAGATCGACGGCCAGGTGACCATCGACCTGCTCGACTTCGAAGAAGCCAAGCGCTCGCTCGAAGGTCTGGTCGCCTTCCAGATCCATCGCGGACCCGCCATGGAGGTCCATATCAAGGACGTGATGCTCAAAGAACTGCCCGAGGGCAGTGTGGTGTCGTTTGAGAAGTCCGCGATTCCGAGCGATGCGCAGATCATCGAAGCCAAAGCGCCCGGCAAAGGTAAAGGCAAAGCGAAGGCTCCTGCGGCACCCAAAGGTCCCGCGAAGGGCAAAGACGCCGAGAAAGCCAAAAAGAAGGCGAATCGCCCGCAAGCCGTCGGCCCGGCCATCGGTGCAAATGTGGCGACGCCGGTCACGAACATCAAAACGCTGCCGGATTTCAACGTGGAGCTGCTTTATAGCGTCCCCGGCGGCGAGCAGGGTTCCTGGGTGAACCTTTGCACCGACGACCAAGGCCGCATCTATGCCAGCGATCAATACGGCGGCCTCTACCGCTTCGCCGCACCTGCCGCAGGCCAGCCGCTGAAGCCTGCGGACGTGCAAAAGCTGCCCACCGACATCCGTGGCGTGAACGGCATGCTCTTTGCCTTCGGAGCGCTTTATGTCGGCGTGAACGATTACGAGAAAAAGATCCCCAGCGGCCTCTACCGCATCACCGACAGCAACAGCGACGAGATTCCGGACAAGGTCGAGATGCTGCGTGAATTCGACGCCAGCAGCGATCACGGCGTCCACGCCATTTTGAAGACACCCGATGGCAAAGGCCTCTACCTCATCACCGGCAACAACGCCGTGCTCAAAGAAGGCCCCATCGCTGGAACGCCTGCTACATCGCCCGTGGCGAAGCTTTGGGGCGATGATCATCTCCTTCCGCGCATGCCCGATGGTCGCGGCCACAACCGCCACGTCATGGCTCCTGGCGGCATCATTTACCGCCTCGATCCCGAGGGCAAGAACATGGAAATCTTTGCCAGCGGCTTCCGCAACATCTTCGACGGCGGCGTGAATCGCGATGGCGAACTCTTCACCTACGACGCCGACATGGAGTATGACTTCAACACGTCGTGGTATCGCCCCACACGCATCAATCACGTCGTCAGCGGTGGCGAATACGGCTGGCGCAACGGCGCAGGTAAGTATCCCGAGTTCTACTATGACAACCTGCCCGCCACGCTGAACATCGGCCCCGGCTCGCCCACCGGCACCACCTTTGGTTATGGCGCGAAGTTCCCCACGAAATACCAGGAGGCCTTTTATGTACTCGACTGGAGCTGGGGAAAAATCTACGCCGTGCATCTGACGCCCAACGGCAGCACCTACACCGCCACGAAGGAAGAATTCGTCACCGGCGGTCCGCTGCCCGTCAGCGATGCGATCATCGGCAAAGATGGCGCGATGTATTTCACCATCGGCGGTCGTCGCGTGCAGAGCGGGCTGTATCGGGTGAGTTATGTGGGGAAAGAAAATACCGATCCGACCCTTCCGTCCCAAGGGAATGATGCATCAGCAAATATGTCCCGCCACGCACTGGAAGCTTTCCACGGCAAACAAGACCCCAAAGCCGTCTCTGCCGTCTGGCCCTATCTCAGCCACGCAGACCGCTACAAACGTTCCGCCGCACGCACTGCGCTGGAGCATCAACCCATCACCGAATGGGAAGCCAAAGCCCTCGCCGAAACTAACGCCACCGCGCAGCTCGAAGCGTTGCTCGCTCTCACACGTGCTACTGGCGTATGCCCCACGCATCGGGCCGCTGATCACGTCGTGAACAACGCCATGCGCGACAAACTTTGGGCCGCCCTGCTCAAGCACGACTTCAGCAAGCTCACGCCCGAGCAAAAGCTCGCCTACGTCCGCCTCACCGAGATCGTGTTGCACCGCTTTGGCAATCCCGACGACGCCACCGTCGCCGCGATTATCGCGAAGCTCGATCCCGCGTATCCGGCGGACAACTTCGAGCTCAACTGGCTGCTCACCGAAACGCTCGCCTACCTCCAAGCACCGAATGCCGCCGCGAAAGGCATGGCGCTCATCGCCGCTGCCGAAAGCCAAGAGCCGCAGGTCGAATACGCCCGCAGTCTGCGCTTCCTCAAAGCCGGTTGGACGCCTGAACTGCGCAAGCAGCAGCTCGAGTTCTTCCTCAAAGCCGCGAACTACAAAGGCGGTAGCAGCTTCGCCATCTTCATCGACTTCATCCGCAAAGACAGCCTCGCCACCTTCACGCCGGAAGAGACCGCGCAGTTCGCCGAACTCATCGCCAAGAAGCCCGAGGTGAAATCCGCCATCGAAAACGTCGGTGCCATGTTCGTGGGCCGCACGCCGACCATGTGGACGCTCGACGAACTCAGCGCCGCCGCCAAGACCGGCATGAAAGGCCGCAGCTATGACAACGGCCGCAAGATGTTCAGCGCCGCCGCCTGCTACACCTGCCACCGTTTTGGCAACGCCGGCGGCATGACCGGCCCCGATTTGACCGGCGCGGGCGGTCGCTACAGCCCGCACGACCTGCTCGACCAAATCATCAACCCCAGCAACGTCATCAACGAGCAGTTCGCCCCCATCGTCGTCACCAAAAACGACGGCAGCATCATGACCGGCGTCGTCGTCAATCTCAGCGGCGACGGCGTCACCCTCAACACCGACCTCACCGACCCGAATCAGCGTGTAAACGTCGATCGCAAGGAAGTGAAGAGTATCGAACTCAGCAAAGTCTCCCCCATGCCCCCAATGCTCCTCGCCATGCTCAAGAAAGACGAAATCCTCGACCTGCTCGCCTACGTCCTCAGCGGCGGAAACAAGGAGCACGCGATGTTTGCGAAGTGAGGCCTCGTTAGGCGCGACAGCGTCGTGGAGTGCGGTGGCAGAGGGGCAAGGCGCAAGCCTTTTGCCCCGACGACACCGCTTTCAAGCGCTGGAAGAGCTTTCTCAGTCCAAACCACATCCTTCGGCCCGCGAAAGCGGTGTCGCGCTTTAGCGCTTGCCACCGCACTCCACGACGCTTCGCGCCCTTCATCACTTTCTCTGGCAAAACCGCGCCGCTTTATCGTTACCCGCCACGTCATGAAACACCTCCTCTTCCTCTTCGCCCTCTGCCCTTCGCTCTTTGCGGCACAGCCCGACTCCGCCAAGGCTCCGACGGACAAGCCCAACGTGCTCGTCATCATCGCCGACGACCTCGGCTATGCGGACATCGGCGTGCATGGCGGAAAAGAGGTGCCGACGCCGAATATTGACGCGTTGGCGGCTTCGGGAGTGCGATGCACGAATGGCTACGTCACCGCACCGTATTGCAGCCCGTCGCGGGCGGGGTTTTTGACCGGAAAAGCGCAGACGCGGTTCGGGCATGAGTTCAATCCGCACGTCGGCGATGAGGCAAAGCTGGGGCTGCCGCTGGATCAGCGAACGATTGCGAACGAGCTGCACGATGCGGGCTATGCGACGGCGCTCGTCGGCAAATGGCATCAGGGTTTTGATGCGGCGCATCATCCGCAGTCGAGGGGTTTCGACGAATTCTTCGGCTTCCTCGTCGGCGGGCACAATTTTTTGCTCCACAAGGACGCCGAGCCGGAGTTCGGCTCCGCGCATTCGCATGACATGATCTATCGCGGACGCGAGGTGCAGCATCTCGACGGCTACACGACCGATCTCTTCACAGATGAGGCGCTCAGCTTCATGAATAGCAACGCCGCGAAGCCATGGTTCCTCTACCTCGCCTACAACGCCGTCCACACGCCGCTGGAGATCGCGGAGAAGCTCAAGAGCCGCATTCCGGCCTCCGTCACGGATGAAAACCGTCGCGGTTACCTCTCGCTGCTGCTCGGCCTCGACGACGCCATCGGCCGCATCAACGCCGAACTGAAAGCGAAGCACCCGAACACGCTCGTGTTCTTCTTCAGCGATAACGGCGGCAGCGGAAAGAAGCCCTTCTTCGCCTACAACACCGGCATCAACACACCCCTGCGCGGCGACAAAGGCCAGACGCTCGAAGGCGGCATCCGCGTGCCGTTTTTCGTGAGCTGGCCGGGGCAACTGCCTGCGGGGCAGGTTTATGAGCATCCGGTGAGCGCCATGGATGTGCTGCCGACGGCTGTTCATGTGGCTGGAGCTTTAGCTCCAGATCATGCGGCTAAAGCCGCAGCCACTTTGGAAGGCGTGAACCTCTTCGCACACCTCAAGGGCGAAAACACCGCCGCACCGCATGAAACGCTCGCGTGGCGTTTCGGCCCGCAAAAGGCCATCCGGCGCGGAAACTGGAAACTCGTCGATTTCCGCGACATGGAGGCCAAATCGCAGTCCGGCTGGCAACTTTATGACCTCAGCACCGACATCGGCGAAACCAAAAACCTCGCCGCTGAGAAGCCCGAACTCGTCGCGGAGCTTTCCAAAGCCTGGGACGACTGGAATGCGAAAAACATGCCGCCGCAGTGGCACGGCAGCCCGAATGAAGATCCCACCGCGCCAGCACGCCCAGCGAAGGCCGGGAAGAAGGCGAAATAGCCTGCCATCTTGTGTGGCGGGGCGTTGATTGAGATGCAACCAGGCCGCTGCGGCCGGGTTGATGTCTGCCGACATGAAACGCTTCTCCTTCCTTTCGATTTTTTTGGCGGCCTTGGCCGCTTTTTCATCCATGTGCCGAGCACAGGCCCCTCTGCCGGCAGGTTTTCACAAGCTAGAGCTGTCGGTGGATGGTGTGGCGCGCACGGGTTTCGTTTACACGCCAGCGAAGGCCAGGGAAATACCGACGCCGGTGGTGTTCGTGTTTCATGGACATGGCGGGACGGCTTTCCAGGCCGGACGTTCGTTTGCGATGCACAAGCACTGGCCGGAGGCGATCTCGGTGTATCTTCAAGGGCTCAACACGCCAGGAAAGCTGACTGATCCTGAGGGCAAGAAGCCCGGCTGGCAGCATGGTGCGGGAGCGGAGGGAGATCGCGATTTAAAATTGTTCGACGCGGTGATGGAGAACCTGAAGGAGAACTACAAGGTGGATGCGAAGCGGGTGTTTTCGACCGGGCACTCTAACGGCGGCGGTTTTACTTACCTGCTTTGGCAGACGCGCCCGGAGGTGCTGTGCGCGGTGGCTCCTTCGGCGTCAGCCTCAGCACGGATGGCGGATGCGGCGGCCTTCAAGCCGAAACCGGCCATGCACCTCGCCGGAACAAATGACGCGCTGGTGAAGTATGCGTGGCAGGAGAAGGCGATGAACCGCATCAAGCAGATCAACCAATGCGAGGCCGAGGGAAAAGCGTGGGCAAAGGACTGCGTGCTGTTTCCCTCGAAGGTTGGAGCGCCATTTGTGGCGTTCATCCATGAAGGCACGCACAAGTTCCCGGACGAGGCTCCGGCGCTGATCGCGAAGTTCTTCAAGGAGCAGGCGGCGGCGGTGAAGTAGGACGAGTTTTACAACTCGTCTCCGGCTGAGCGATGCGGCACGCCAGGGAAACGAACAGAAAGTTCGTTTTACGTCAGGGCGGCCTGCCACTCGGGTTCTTTGAAGCCGACGAGACACACCTTGTTTTTCGTATCGATGGCGAAGGGGCGCTTCACGAGGTTGCCGTTTTCGGCGAGGAGTTTCAGCGCGGCGTCAGTGCTCATCGTGGGCAGCTTGTCCTTGAGGCCGAGGCTGCGGTAGTCGAGGCCGGAGACGTTGAAGAGCCTGCGCAGATCGCCGTCATGGGCGGCGAGCATGGCCTTCAAATCGGCGAGGGCTGGCGGTGTCTCGCGAATGGAGATTTCCTCAAAGGCGATGGAGTGCTGCTTGAGCCATTTGATGGCGTTGCGACAGGTGGAGCAGCCGGAGTATTGGTAAACTTTGAGCATAGCGAGAGGTGAAGGAACTAGCTTAGCACGCATTTCATCCACGGTTCAAATTCGGGCGGCAATTTGGCCTCGAAAGCCATGGGCTGGTCGTGGATGGGGTGATTGAAGGAGAGCTTCCAGGCGTGCAGCATGAGGCGCGGGACACGCACGCGCTGCTTGGCAGGCTGGGCGTAGATGGGATCGCCGAGGATGGGGCATTGCAGAGTCTCGCGCATGTGAACGCGGATCTGATGCGTGCGCCCGGTGAGCAGGCGGCACTGGATGAGGGCGCAGCCTTGATCGACGGCGAGGCGCTGCCATTCGGTGACGGCCTCCTTCCCTGCCCCGTCGAGCAGGACGGACATGCGTTTGCGGTCCACCGGATGTCTGCCGATGAAGTTCTGGATGCGCCCACTTTCTTCCTTCGGAACGCCGTTGACGACGGCGAGGTAGATTTTCGTGAGGCGGCGTTCGGAAAAGGCTTCCGTGAGGCGGCGATGCGCGGTGTCGTTTTTGGCCACGACCATGCAGCCGCTGGTGTCCTTGTCGAGGCGGTGGACAATGCCAGGACGCATCTCACCGCCGATGCCGCTGAGGTCCGCGATGTGGTGCAGCAGCGCGTTCACCAGTGTGCCGTCGGCATTTCCCTCCGCCGGGTGGACGACGAGGCCGGAGGATTTGTCCAGCACCACGATGTCGGCGTCTTGATACAAAATCGTCAACGGAATGTCCTGGGCCTTGATCTCGACCGCAGCTACCTCGGGCACCGTGACACTGACCACATCCCCTGCCCTCATCGTGGCCCCCGGTTTGACCGGCCGGCCGTTCAAGGTGGCGTGGCCGTCCTTGATCAAGTCCTGCAGCCGTGAGCGCGACATTTCAGGCAAGCGCCCGGCGAGGTGCTTGTCGAAACGTTCCCCAATTTCAACGGTTTCAGTGACGGTCCAGTCCATGGTACAAACTCAAGTTTCGAATTAATAAGGCAATCTGTAATTTCTGGCATATGCAATGCGTCCCTGCATGGTTAAAAAATTAAACCCGCAACTTTGATCCTCGCGCCTCCAGAGCAAACTTTTTTGAGCACCTGCCCGGTCTGCCAGAAGCAGATCGATGTCACGTCTCTGGAGCCATTCACGAAGCTGAAGTGCCCCTTTTGCGGGCAGATGGTGCGCGTGCGGAGGCGTTTTGATCACTTCATGATCGTGCGTCAGATCGGCGAGGGTGGGATGAGCCGGGTGTTCGAGGCGGAGGATGAGACCCTGGGCCGCCGGGTGGCTCTGAAAATTCTCAATCGCCAGTATTCCCGTGATTCGGTGCGCCTGGAGCAGTTTCGCCAGGAGGCGCACATCACCGCGAATGTGACCCACCCGAACGTCATCA
>JBIKYB010000330.1:0-5650 GCA_044355475.1 Prosthecobacter sp. | reverse complement strand
TGAGTATGTGCAGTCCGTGTATGATACCGGGACGGAGCGCGGATGGTCTGGCAACACGCAGAAACGAACCGTCTTGCTTTCCGAAGAGGATGCCAAGTCGGCTCAGCCAAGCATAGAGCGAGACATCGCACCTCCCGCTGCCGAAAGCATGGCTTACGCGCCTCAGGAAGCACTCCCGCGCAGCCCCAATTCTCTTCTTCCGCTGGGAGCCGCATCGACCATCCAAGACATCGAGAGCAAACGCCAGAAAATTGAATCCACCCTCCGTAGTTTTTTTGCTGCCAACGCCATCGACCAGAAGTTGGCTTTTGCACGCGACCCACAGCGCGTACGCCCATTGATGGAAAATTTCTACCGTGAGCACCCCTTCGAACTTCGTGAATGGAAAAATCTTGGCTGGGTTCTGCCAGTGGAGGAGTCCGGTTATCGCCTTGGCTACGCCCAGGCCATCTTTGACAACGCCGAGCCAGTCAGCCTGATCATTGAGGAACTGGCAGATAGCAGTTTCCGTGTGGATTGGGAGAGTTCGGTTCGCTATGGCGAAATCGGCTGGGATGAGTTCATTCGAACACAACCCACTGCGCCCAAACTCTTGCGTGTCATCGCCTCCAAACCACGCCATTCCCCATCCACTGAAGCCCCTCAGGGCAGCGAGATCCTGGAGATCAAGCACCCCGAAAAGGACGACGCGATCTATGCCTATTTCGACCGGCTGGATCCTAAATTTCAGCCTCTTCTCCAGCAACTCCAAACCGGAAACTGGAAGGACGTTCCTCTCACACTGCGGCTCTGCTATCCGGGCCCCGCAGGCAGCGGCAAAAGCGCGCGTATCGCCGATGTCGAAGGCAAGGGATGGCTGATTTTGCAAGGAACCAGGAGCTAGACAGTGAGTAAATCCAAAAGCATCAAGAAAAAGGCGGCCCAGGGAAAGGCCATGCCTGCAGCGCCCAGCAAGCCTAAAAAATCGGCACCCGCCAAAAAGCCCGCTTCCAAACCGGCTCCGAAAAAGAAGGTTAAACCCGCGCCCGCTAAGAAAGCGCAGCCAAAAGCCAAACCCGCCCCTCAAAAGTCGCTCAAAAACACTGCGGCCAAGCCTACCAACGTGAAACAGGCCACAAAAAAGCCTCTCCCGAAGCCCGTGGCTAAAAAATCCACGGCTAAAAGTGCGCCTGCCAAACCCTCACCTGCCAAATCGGCTCTACCAGAGGTCAAAGCTGTGCCAGCGCCCGCAAAGGCAGTGCCAGCCACTGAACCCGCCCCCAAAACAGCGCCACAAGCAGTTGCCGTAGTGGCAGCCGAGCCGCTGCCCGTCAAAGCCCCTTCACAGCCTCTACCTCCCCCTGGCCCGACCAAGACTGGCGCTTTGTTTTACGACTCCCACATGCACACGCCATTGTGCAAACATGCCTGGGGGGAGCCTGAAGAGTACGCCCAACAAGCCGTCAAAGCCGGACTCAAGGGCATCATCTTCACCTGCCACTGCCCCATGCCCGATGGCTTCTGGCCCTCCGTTCGCATGTCCGAGAGCGAATTCGACACCTACGTCGCCATCGTGCAACGCGCTGCCAACGCCTTCAAAGGCAAGCTCGACATCCGCCTCGGCATCGAGAGCGAGTACTTCCCTGGCTGCGAGGAATACATCGCCAAACTGCATCAGCGGGCCGACTTCCACTACACTCTCGGTGCCGTCCATTGGCAAGCCAAGGAGTACCTCAACAAATATGAAACCGGTACCATCGAGAACTTCCGCCGCACCTACTTCGACCACCTCGCCAAATCCGCCGAATCCGGCCTCTACGACTGCCTCGCGCATCCCGATCTGGTCAAAAACTACCACCCGGACTCCTGGTGCTTCGCCATCGTCAAAAACACTGTCTCCACCGTGCTCGACCGCATCGCCGCCACCGGCGTCGCCATGGAGTTGAACACCTCCGGCCTCAATAAAAGCTACTCGGAGATGAATCCAGGCCTCGAAATGCTCCGCATGATGGCAGATCGCAAAATCCCAGTCGTCATCGGCTCCGACTCCCATCGTCCCGTCCGCGTCGGCGAGCACTTCGTCACCGCTTTGAATCATCTCACCGAGGCCGGTTACGAGAAAGTCAGCCACTTCCTCAACCGTCAGCGCATCGACCTCAACATCTCCGAAGTGCTCGCCAGCTTGAAAAAAGCCGCCGATCACAACGCCTGATTTGCCCATGGTTCGCACTGGCATTGGTTACGACGTTCATCCCTTCGCTGAAGGCCGCCTGCTCGTCCTCGGCGGAGTCACCATTCCGCACGGCCGCGGTTTGCAGGGCCACTCCGATGCGGATGTGCTCAGCCACGCCATCGCCGACGCCGTTCTCGGTGCCCTAGGCGAACCCGACATCGGCCACTGGTTCCCCCCCAGCGATCCCAGCATCGAAGGCATCAGCAGCCTCAAAATCCTCGAAAAATGCGCCCAAATCGCCGCTGAAAAAGGCATGCGCATCGAGAATGTTGATTCCTCCCTCATCGCCGAGGCACCACGTGTCAAACCGCACGCCGCCGCCATGAAGCAGCACATCGCCACCGCTCTCGGCATCCAGCCTGATCAAGTCGGCGTCAAGGCCACCACCAACGAACGCCTCGGTTTTGTTGGTCGTGAGGAAGGCATCGCCGCCATGGCCGTCGCCTGTGTCAGTAGGAAATAAGTCAGCGGAAAGAACGCTCGTTGCGCGCCCGTGTTCCAAGGGCATTCTGTCCGCGCCCGCTCTCAATTCCCCTTTATGTCCGACACCGCCTCCGCTGCCTCCCTCGTCGCCAATTTCCAAAAACTCAAAGCCGCCCTCGGCAGGCGCATCGTCGGACAGGAAGCCGTCATTGAGCAACTCTTCATCGCCCTCGCCGCCGGTGGTCACAGCCTGCTCGAAGGCGTGCCGGGGCTCGCAAAGACGCTCCTCGTCAAATCGCTCGCCGATGCGATGCATCTCAGCTTCCGCCGCATCCAGTTCACGCCCGATTTGATGCCTGCCGACATCACCGGCACCGAGATCATCCAGGAAGATGCCGAAACCGGCCGCCGCAAGCTCACCTTCCAACACGGCCCGATTTTCAGCCAGATCATCCTCGCCGACGAAATCAACCGCACGCCCCCGAAGACTCAGGCCGCTCTGCTTGAGGCGATGCAGGAAAAGCACGTCACTGTCGGTCAAGAGACCTTCGCGCTGCCAAAACCCTTCTTCGTGCTCGCCACGCAGAACCCCATCGAGCAGGAAGGCACCTATCCCCTTCCCGAGGCGCAAAAAGATCGCTTCCTATTCCTCATCAAAGTCGATTACCCCACGCGCGATGACGAGCGCGAGATCGTCAACCGCACCACCGGCACAGAAAGCCAGGAGATCGACGCCGTGCTCACCGCCGAGGATCTGCAAGCCGCGCAACAACTCGCCCGCAAAGTCCCCGTGCCTGATCATGTCATCGACTTCGTCCTCGACCTCGTCCGCGCCACCCGTCCGAACGAACCCGGAGCCTCCGAATACGTGAAAAGCATGCTCGGCTGGGGGGCCGGCCCGCGTGCCAGCCAGATGCTCGTCCTCGCCGGCAAAGTCCGCGCTCTCCTGCAAGGCCGCACGCACGTCACCACCGACGACATCGAAGCCCTTGCCACCCCTGCCCTTCGCCATCGCCTTGTGCCCACCTTCCACGCCGAAGCCGAAGGCATCACAGTGGATCAAATCATCGCCGAGATCATCAAGACGACGAAAAAGAGCACCGCACGCGTGCTGTGAGATGATATTTTAAGCCATGAGCACCATCGCCATTGATACCTCACAACTTCAATTCTTGATCCGCTTGGCTGTGAATGAAGCCTTCGACGAGCGCATGGATGAACTCCGCTCAGACTGGGATGACGAAATGACCGACGCGGCTCTCGCCCGTGCGATGGACGAAGCACGAAGCTCACCACGAATGTCGGTCGAGGAGTTTCACAAACGCCTGCAAACCAGCCTGTGAATATCGAGATCACGGAGGCTTTCTTGAAGGATGTCCAGTCTGCGCGCAATGCGGAGTTGGAGAAACGAGTCAGCAAGATGCTGGCCAGAATCAAAGCCGCCCCGTCGCTGATCAATCTGCCACAGATCGTCGCCATGAGCGGCCATCCAGGATATTACCGCTGCCGTCTGGGTGACTTTCGAGCTGGCTTTGAAATTCAAGACGGCGTGATCGTTTTTCTCCGCTGCCTCCACCGCCGCGAAATCTACCGCTTCTTCCCCTAATCCGGCCTCGTCATTCCTACAGTGGCTACCCTCAGCGACATCCTCCAAGCCGAAGACATCACGTCCCTGCAAACCCTGCAGCTCTTCGCCCGTACCGTCGTCGAAGGTTTCACCACCGGGCATCACGCCTCGCCGCACAAAGGGTTCAGCGTCGAGTTCCGCCAGCATCGCCCGTATGTGCAGGGCGATGAGATCCGCCGACTCGACTGGAAGGTCTTTGGCCGCAGTGACCGCTTTTACATCCGCGAATACGACGAGGAGACCAATCTCCGAGCCACCATCGTCCTCGATGCCAGCGGCAGCATGAACTACCGCGGCGGCAAAGGCATCCTCAAGTTCGACTACGCCCGCAAGCTCGCCGCTTCACTCGCTTACCTGCTCATGAGCCAGCAGGATGCCGTCGGCCTCGTCACCTTCGACTCCAAAGTGCGCGAGGTGATTCCCTGCCGCACCAAGATCACCCATCTGCACCTCCTGCTCGAAGCGATGGTCAAAACCACGCCCGGCCAGGACACCAGTCTCGCTCCCGTCATCGAATCCCTCGCCCAGCGCCTGAAACGCCGGGGTCTCGTCGTCCTCATCAGCGACTTCTTCGACGATCCCACCGCGCTGCTGCAATCCATCGGCGTCCTGCGCAAAAAAGGCCACGAAGTCATCGCCCTCCAGCTCTGGGACCGCGACGAGATCGACTTCCCCTTCGGCAACTGGGCACGCTTCGAGAACCTCGAAAACGACGACGACTTCCTCCTCCTCGATCCCGCCACAGTGCGCCAGCGCTACCTCGAAGTGCAGAAAATCTTCGCCGAGCAGCTCAAAGACGGTTTCCGCAAACACCAAGTCGATTACTTGAGTCTCCCGACAGATGAATCGCACTCTGCAGCCCTGCGGAGTTACCTAGCCCTGAGAATGCGATGAATTTCCTCAACATCGCTCTCCTGGCGGGCGCAGCGGCCTTCCTCATCCCGCTGATCATCCATCTGCTCAACAAGCGGAAGGTCGTCACTGTGCGCTGGGGCGCGATGCATCTCCTTCACGAAGTCATACGGCAGCGGAAGCGTAAGATGAAGATCGAGCAGCTTCTGCTGCTCATCACACGCATCGCCATTCCCATCGTCCTCGCCCTATGCCTCGCGCGTCCGGTGCTTACCGCGCTGCGTTCGCTTGGACTCGGCAGTTCGTCGCTCATTGTGATGCTCGACGATTCCTTCTCGATGCGTGCGCCAGCGGAAAAAACCGCCACACCTGGAGCCAGCGTCGCCGATCAAGCCCGCACCGATCTCCAGCAGATCACCGAAGCGCTTCCCAAAGGCTCCGCCGCCCAAATCGTCCTCTCCGGCGGCACGCCGCGCAAATTGCTCGATCAAGCCACCACCTCGCTCGATCTCATCCCGAAGAAGCTCGGCGATGTT
>JBIKYB010000329.1:0-5656 GCA_044355475.1 Prosthecobacter sp. | reverse complement strand
GCGCAGCAGCGCGGGGTCGTAGTTCTCGAACAAGTTCGTCGTGACGATCACCACGCCATCGAACCGATCCAATTCCTGCATCAGGCAGTTGCGGTTCTGGTTGATGGAGGTTGAGCAGGATTCGCCGGTGGATACGCGCTTGGAAAGCAGGCTGTCCGCCTCGTCGAAGAACAGGATGGCGCCGTGCTCACGCGCGGCTTGGAACGCGGCTTTGATGTGCTTGGCGGTGTCACCGAGGTATTTCGAGATCACCGCGCTGTAGTCCACCTGATAGAGCGGCTTGCCCAGCCGTAGCGCAATGCCCAGGGCTGCGCGTGTCTTGCCGGTGCCCGGTTGACCGTAGAAGTTGAGGATGCAGCGGCCCTGCTGCGGCTGGATGCTGCTCAGGTTCCAGATGCGGTCCAGGTCGGCGCGGATCTCCAGCGCTCGCAGGCCGGCAAGGATGTCCGTCTTCACCTCAGGATGCAGGATCATCTTGTCGAGGTCGTGACGGGGCTCTGGCTGCACGAGCATACCCACGTCGGGAGCGGGTTCCTCAGCCTCGCGCCTTCTGCGGCGCGGGTTACGGTGGTCATCCGATGTGGCGGCATCGGGCGGCAGTTCGATTTCAGGGGCGGTGCGTGTGGGCATGGTGTTTCGGCTTCTATGGGTTCGGGTATGGGTCCGCAGATTGCGGATGATTCAGCCAAGGAGCACCAGCGCGGCCATCAGGCCGGCCAAGGCGATCCAGGCAAAGAGGTCGTCGGAGGTCATGGGCGGATCAGGGTTGAGTGGTCAGATGCACGGTGAGAATCTTCCCGTGCAGCGCGGGCAGGAACCGGCTGGCCGGACGCACTTCACCGTGGCTGGTGGTGACGGATTCGACGTGGTAGCCTTCGGCGGTGAAGTAGCTGCGCACGTCCCTGATGGCGGCGGCATCATCCGCATACCAATCCGCAAACATGGTGTTGTCGCCCACCTGTGCGCCGTTGATGAACAGGAAGGTGTGATACTTGCAGAGGGAATCGTTCATGCCTCCTGCCTCGTCACCGTCCAGCCTTGTGTCGCGCCGATTTGATCGCCATTTTGCGTTCCAAGACCGAGGCAAGGTAATGCTCCCATGCCATGAACCTCATCCCACAGCAGTCTTGCAACATTGCTTCCACACCATGAAAGTGATTTGCCTCACTGCTCCCCACAAATGAAAGCGGACTCGCTCACACTTTCACAATGAGTAAAAACAAAGCCAAAACACCGATCTCAGTCAAAAGCTGGTTTTGCGGCTCAGTCATCGCACTTCTTTGGGTTGGGCATCTTGTCACAGCCACATGGTTTGTCACCCACAGCGAAGTGATCGAGGGCCGGGTCATTGAGCGTCATGCCCACCTGCTTCCCTCCAAGAGGCATGGCTGGGAGTGCGTCAAGGTCGTCCACACTGACACAGCCGGGAAGAGGGTGACGACAACCATCAAGTACAACGCCACTGATGCGCCAAAAGCCGATGTGATTCCTCTTTGGCAGGCAAGCTCGGGCTTTATCAGCGTCGGTGCTGCCAGTCTTGCCGAGGCCTTCTGGTATGAAGTCTGGGCTTTCTATCTCTGCCTATATCTTGCTATTCTGATTTTGGCCGCAAAAGCAAAGCCGCACGTCAAAAAGTGGCTCAAAAAGCGGGGGCGCTTTGATCACCACAGTAGGCGAGAACGCTCCCAGCCAAACCAATAGTGAGAGCGCCCGACTCTATTCAGCATGAGTTGTGATCACGGCCGCTCGATGCGCTTCCACACGGGGTCGTCCGCCGGGAACAGGCGCTCAAACAGCCGGCACGTGGGGCTGTCAGCCTCCCACTGCACGCGGGTGTCCGCGGTGATCGCCCAAGCCAGATAGGCAAGGTCCGCGCCGAGGCCGCCGTCGCGCCAGCTCTCGGTGGCGTCATAGACGATCTGCATCACACGCTCGATGAGATCGCAGCGGGCCTGGGCGGTGCAGGAGGACCAGAACCCCTCCTTGAAGCTCAGGATGGCATGCAGCTCCTGCTCGGCGTTCAAGTCGCCCAAGCCCAGCTCGCCGCAGCACTGCTGGAGCTGGTCGAGCGCGGCGTCGTGCAGCACGTCCATCAGATGATCGTGCGAGCCGTTGTGACCCGCAGCGAACATGGCCTCGTTCAACCGGGTGAGACAATCGGGGATGGAGGAAGTGGAATCAGTGGGCGTCATGGGAATCGGTGGAATGGCGGTTCAGTTGGAGGCCGAGGCGGCGCTTGCAGCGGCATTCTGCATATCCGCAGACTGCGTATGACAGGCTCCGCAAAAGACAGCCTCAAGGCGGGCGGTGTCGCTCTGGCTGACGATCTGCCGCGCGTAGGCCGGGATGCGGCGGCGCAGGATCATCATCTGCTTCTCGCTGAGGCGGCCCCGCCGCTGATACTGGCTGGCGAAGCTGGTGAGGATTTCCGCATCCGGCCCGGTGAACCCGATGCCATTGCGCTCGATGGTGGCCTCGCGGCAGCGCTCGTCGGCGGTCTGGTTCTGGTAGATGCGCACAAGCGCTCGCAGCGCCCAGCGGTCGTTATTGGCGAGCCGCTGGCGCAGGTGTTCGATGAGGTCTTTTTTGCTCATGGGTGGCGGGTGGTGATGGGTTCGAGTGGATGGATCGAAGCCCGTGCGGACTTCATCCTGGCCTCGTCACCGTGCCTGCCGTTGTCGCGCCGTTTTGATCACCATTTGGGCGGTCTGCCGATCACTCAAAACCACTGCAATCCTGTGGATAAAAAGTAGAAGCAAAAGACCGCGGGGTGACCGGACTCACCCTGCCTTTTGGAATGCAAATCGTGGTAACCCACGACTGATGCTGGCCTTCCAGCGTTTTCAAAACAGGTGCTGCTGCTGCGTATCCGTCAAACTTCATGAGCCATTCTTCCGCATCCGCCAAAGGCTGGGAGCCTCCCTCCATCGAGGAGCTTTCCGCGCAATTGCCGCAATACCAGATTGAAGCCCTGCTGGGCCGAGGCGGCATGGGTGCCGTATACAAGGGCCGCCAGACCAGTCTCGACCGCCCAGTGGCCATCAAGATCCTGCCGCTGGAGATAGGTGAGCATGACGCCACCTATGCGCAGCGCTTCAAAAACGAGGCCAGAGCCATGGCTAGGCTCAGTCATCCGGGTATTGTTAAAGTTTATGACTTTGGGGAAACCTCCGGCGGCCTGCTGTATTTTGTCATGGAGTTCATCGAGGGAACGGATGTTGCCAAAATGATCGCCGAGCAGGGACGCCTGCACTCCGAGCATGCGATGGCCATCACCGCACATGTGTGCGATGCGCTGGGCTACGCCCACAGCCTTGGCATCCTGCACCGCGACATCAAGCCTGCGAATATCATGGTGGGGTATGACGGCAGGGTGAAAGTGGCCGACTTCGGGCTGGCCAAGGTGACCAACACAGGTGAGAGCGCGATGACACGCAGCGGCGTCATCATGGGCACACTGCCCTACATGGCCCCTGAGTCACTCGTTCTAGGGGTGGATGTGGACAAGCGCGCGGACATCTACGCGGTGGGTGTGATGCTCTACCAGATGCTCACGGGCAAGCTGCCGCACGGGATGTTTGAGATGCCGAGCCTGCAGGTCAAAGGCCTCGATCCGCGCTACGACAAAATCGTGGCCACCGCGCTGCGGGATGATCGCGAGCTGCGCTACTCATCGGCTGAGGCCCTGCGCATTGAGCTTGATGGCATCCTGACACAACCGGTGCTCAAAGTGGAAGCTTCGGCGAAGGAGGTGCCTGCTGCGCTCGACACCGAGGCACGTCCGCAACGGCCGGACGGACCGCCCCAGCCATACCATCGCCCGCCAGCGCGTTCGACAACCTACCAGCCTGAACGCGGTGCTTCGTCAGGATGGAGCTGGGTGGCCGCGGCAATGATCATTGCAGGAGGCATTGGTGTGTTTATGAAGCTCAGCAACCGCCAGGAGACAGGCCCGAGCACTGCGGCAACCTCCGTGGGAAACCCGACATCAACGCCGCCCAAGCCACCTCAGGCCAGCGTCCCGCCTGAGAGCACAACGGTGCCTCCGTTGGCAACCAAAACGGAAAATCCAGCGCCCGCCCCCCAGCCTGCCATGCCCGCCGCAGCGCAGCCCGTCACGCCCGCTGCCGGCGTGGCCGCGAGTCCCATGCCTGCTGCGGCCGCACCAAGCCCGGCCACCGGCGTGCCATCTGGCGGCCAGCCAGTCCCGACCTCCCCGTCTGCTGGCCTGCCAGCGGAACTCGCCACGCTGGATGTGCAGTTCAGGCAGTTGCAGCAAGAACGGGTCACCAATCCCTTTGAGACGGGCTTGGAGGACTTGAACAAATACTACCTCGGCGGCATCGAAAGGGCGATCGCAGCGGAGAAATCCGCCGGGAGGCTGGACGGCATTTTGGCGCTGGTGGCGGAGCAGAGAGCCGTGGCTGATGCAGCTGCGGCGAAAGCTGCCGGCTCACAAAGTGCGAGCAGCCGATCAGCCGTTCCTCAGAGTGATGATGAGACGACTCCTTCCGGCCTCAAAGCCCTGCGCACCACCTACCGTGCGCAATTTGCGAAACTGGTCGCCGACCGGGCGGCGAGTCTCAAGACGCTGACGGACCCATTGGAGAAACGCCTGGCCATGTTGGAGACAGAGCTGACCAAGGCGAACCGGGTGCCGGATGCGAAGGCGGTGCGCGCCTATCGTGAGGCTCTGGCAGAGTTAGGTGGCGGGAACAGCCTCGAAGTCACTGAGGTGACCAGGGAGGGGGGCACGAACTCCTTGGGCATGAAGTTCGTGTCGGTGCCTGGGACCAACGTTTTGTTCTGCATCCACGAGACCCGCCGGCAGGACTATGATGCGTATGCCAATCAAGCCCCTGGCGTGGATAGTTCCTGGATGAACCAGCAGCGTAACGGCACTCCCTGCGGTCACGAAGACAATCATCCTGTGGTCGGCGTGAGCTGGGAGGACGCGCAGGCGTTCTGCGAATGGCTGAGCAAGAAAGAGGGCAAAACCTACCGACTACCAACTGATGAAGAGTGGAGCATCGCGGTAGGGCTTGGTGAAAAAGAAAACCATGGAATAGGAGTCACACCTGAAATGCTGGATTGCAAAGAGACAAATGAGTTTCCCTGGAGAGGCAACTTTCCGCCGCAATCCAATGATATGCCTGGCAATTATGGTGACACCGCTTGGGTGGAGCGTTTTCCTGACGCACGAGCGTCTTATATGGTAGATTTTACTGATGGATGGCCCACCACTGCTCCGGTTAAGAGCTTCAAACCAAACCAAATTGGTATTTACGACATGGGCGGCAATGTATGGGAATGGGTCGAGAATTCATGGAGTTCTACGCAGCAAGAACACCGTGCTTTGCGTGGTGCATCTTTCGGTAGTGCCGACCGTGCTCGTCTTCTATCCTCAGATCGCAATTATGCACCGCAAAGTGTTCGTTATGATGACTTCGGATTTCGTGTGGTTCTAGTTCCGACAAAGCCCAATGTTGCATCTAATCCATTGCTTCCCACAGCCCAGCCACAACAGGCGCCTGTTGCGTCTACTACTCTCCAAGCCCCCCAACGCAATGGGTTCACGAATTCTCTTGGGATGAAGTTCGTGCCAGTGAAAGGCACGAATGTGATGTTCTGTATCCATGAAACTCGCTACAAAGAC
>JBIKYB010000328.1:0-5678 GCA_044355475.1 Prosthecobacter sp. | reverse complement strand
CTGCTTGTGAACGTCGTCGCGCTTACGGACGGCGTTCCCCTGCCCTTGGGCGGCGTCTTTCAGCTCGTTGGCAAGGGCGCGGTGCATTGCCTGGCCTTTACGACCGCGAGCGTAACCAACGATCCAGCGCATGGCGAGGGATTCTTGACGGCGAGGAGAAACTTCGAGCGGCACCTGGTAGGTGGCACCACCGACGCGGCGAGCCTTAACCTCAACACGCGGCTTGGTGTTCTCAATGGCGCGGTTGAAAAGCTCCAGCGGATCAACGCTGTCCGTCTTGTCGTTGAGCTGCTCAATGGCGGTATAGACAATGCGCTCAGCGAGCGATTTCTTGCCATCCAGCATGATGTTGCTGATGAGCGCTGCGACGAGTTCGCTATCGTAGCGGCTGTCCTTGCGAACCTCTTTGTTATAAACGCGTTTTCTGCGGGCCATGACTTGATGAGATGGAGGGTGAAATCAGGAAAATTACTTCTTCTTGGCGGCAGCGGCGGCAGCACCAGCCTTCGGACGCTTCGCGCCGTATTTGGAACGGCCACGACGACGGGCTTCCACGCCCAGGCAGTCAAGAGTACCACGAACGATGTGGTAACGCACACCGGGCAAGTCTTTCACGCGGCCACCACGCACGAGGACGATGGAGTGTTCCTGAAGGTTGTGACCTTCACCGCCGATGTAGGCGATCACTTCAAAACCGTTGGTCAGACGAACCTTGGCAACTTTACGAAGAGCCGAGTTCGGCTTCTTGGGCGTGCGGGTCATCACCTGGAGGCAGACGCCGCGGCGCTGCGGGCATTTGGCGAGCGCGGGAGACTTCGACTTCACCGCCTTGTCTTTGCGGCCGTGTCTGACGAGTTGATTGATGGTGGGCATGGTGTGAAAGAGCTGAATTCCGAGGCGTTTATCAAAAGCCAGTTCTGGAAGACAGCGCACCATGCTCAAAACGAGCTGGCGCAGACTTTTCCGGTTCTGGCTCCGATAAGTAAGGACCACCGTGGCGGGCCTTGTTCGTCCGACTTCATAAATGAGGTCGGGCGGCGGGAGCGCGGATCTTGGCGAGTCCCGGATACTCCGCAAGCAGTAATTCAGTCTTTTTAAAAGAAATCTGCCTCCAGAGCGACCTGCTCAACGTTGCCGCTTCGCTCCCAAGGCCGTTTTGACCTCCGCCAACGGCAGACAGTTGATAACATCGTTGCGGGTAAGCCAACCTTTGCGGGCGGCTTTGATGCCGTAGATCACGGCCTGCAAACCCTGGGTGCTGTGCGCGTCGGGATTGATGCTGCATTTGACGCCTTTCTCCTTTGCCAGCCGCCACCAGCGCCAGTCCATATCCAGACGCCATGCGCTGGCATTCAGCTCAATGATCGTTCCCGTCTCGGCGGCCGCATCGATCACGGCAGGCACGTTGATGGCATAACCGGGGCGTTGCAGCAGCAGGCGGCCGGTGAGATGGCCGAGCATAGTGACATGCGGATTTTCGATGGCGCGGATGATGCGTTTTGTCATCTCGGCCTCCGGCAGGTTAAAGACATTGTGAACCGAGGCCACGACGAAATCGAGCCGCCCCATGATCTCGTCGCTGAAATCGAGGCTGCCGTCCTTGAGGATATCCACCTCGCAGCCTGCGAAGACGTGAAGGTCATCGAGTTCAGCGTTGAGCGCCTGAATTTCCTCGATCTGCGCCAGCAGGCGCTTTTCATCGAGTCCGTTGGCCTGGAAGGACGATTTGCTGTGGTCGGAGATACCGAGGTATTGCAGACCGAGATCACGAGCGGCGTCCGCCATCTCGCGCAGGCTCGCCTTGCCATCGCTCGCCGTGGTGTGGTTGTGGAAGACGCCACGGAGGTTTTCGAGCTGCACCAGGCGCGGCAGGCCGCCGTGCTCCGCCGCTTCGATCTCGCCTTTGTTCTCACGCAGCTCGGGTTCGATGAAATCGAGGTCGAGGGCACGGTAAATGTCCGCCTCGTCATGCACCGGCGGGATGACCGGCGCGTCCGCGTGGTCAGGCACCTCGGTGAAGGCATATTCGTTCAGCGACCAGCCGCGGTTGAGCGCCCGCTGGCGGATGGCGACGTTGTGCTCCTTGCTCCCGGTGAAATACATCAGCGCAAAGGGGAATTCCTTGCTCGCCACGGCCCGCAGATCGCACTGCACCCCGTGCGTGGCATGGATGCTGGCCTTGGTCGGCCCTTTGGCGATGACATCGACGACTTGCGGCAGCGTCACGAAGTACTCGATGACCTTCTCCGGCTGCTTGGTGGAGACGAGGAAGTCGAGATCATGCACGGTCTCCTTGCCGCGCCTGAAACTGCCGCAAATCTCTGCCTGCGACACGTTCGGGTGCTCCCGCAGTGCCTCCAGGATCTGCTTCACCAGCGCATGCACCTGGTCCAGCTTGAACTCCGAGGCGTGCTGCTCTCGGAAGGCGATGCTTTCGAGGATTTTCTCCACCGTCTTCGCTCCGAAGCCGGACAGTTTGGCCGCCTCGCCGCTTTCACAGGCGCGCCGGAGATCGGCGATGGAGGAAACACCCAGTTCCGTATGCAGCGCCGCGATTTTCTTCGGCCCAAGTCCTTGCACATCAAACAGCTCGAAAATCGTGTCCGGGAACTCCGCCTTCAGCTTCTCGTAAAACTCCAGCCGACCCGTCGTGGCCATCTCGTGCAGCTTGTCCCGCATCGCCTCGCCCAGGCCCTTGATGCCCGCGAGCTGGTTCTCCGCCGCCAGTTTCATGATGTCCCCGCTGAAGCTCTCCACCACCTCCGCCCCCGTGCGGTAAGCCCGCACCTTGAAAGGGTTCTCTCCCTGCATTTCAAGCAGCGTGGCGATGCGTTCAAAAATGGCGGTGGCGTCTTCCCGGGTCATGCCGCGCATCATGACGCGGGATCACAGCGGGTGAAGGGAAAAGTGCGTCAAGCGGCCCTCAGGCGATCACACCTTTCTTTTTCTCGGGCTTCATTCTGCCTAAGATTCAGAAAACCAACCGATTGTCACCAGCCCAATCCGCGATTTTTCTGCATCTGCGGGTGTTTTTGAGTTTCTGGGAGTCCCCACGAGAAGTCATTGATGCGTGCGCTGATCGAAGTGCCTGCGACGTTCTTGATCAAGGCACGCGAGAGCCGCAAGTTTTGAAGCGAGTCGTAGGCGGCGAACTGGTGAATGAGAATGATCAGTACAAAGATGAACTGGTAGCTGCTTTTGGAGCACTTGTGCCGCAAGTGGCGCTGGGCCAAGAATGCACCAGGCCAGCCTCCCAGCAGTTCCAGCAAATGTAAATGCGCCTCAGGGATGCGCCAGGCGCGCGTGCGAGCACGGCGTTTGTCGCTGGCATAGGCGGCGTAGGTGAGCATCGAGATCGTCAGCGCATAGGCCGCAGTCTTCCAGAGGTCGATGGGCAGTCGTTGCAGCGCAACGGTTGGCAGCCCCAGCATGGCACACAACAGCACCAAACTCAGGGAGCCCGTGCCACCACCTCTGCCACGATCAGAAACGGCATTCTTGGCGCAGTGACGCCCTTGGGCGTCTTTGCCGAGGATGAAATGAACTTCCTCACCCACCTCTGGCGTGCGGCTGAGTCCGGAGTAATCGCGGCGATGCATGAACACGCGCTTGTCCGCCCATTGCAGCCAGCCATAGCCCTTCTCCGTGTTCCATTCGACAACCTTGGCAGTCCACTCAGGCTTCGGCATGGCTTGGGGGCGTCTCATCGGGGGGGGGCATGTTGGCGCAAAGAGTTGGCCGAAAGAAACGAAAAAGGAAATGGCTAAGCGTCAAAGCTCACGGTGCGGCATTCGATGTCGAGCTGACGTTTGATTTGATCGACCTCCTTCTCATCCAAAACAGGACGCCCCAGAACAGTCTTCTCAGCTTCCACCTCATTCACCACCCTGACGGCACCTGTTCCCGTGCGGTCCACATACCAGCCCGGAAGGACGAGCAGGGGCACCACATTCACGCGTAGGCCCAGCCGCTTCTCCACAAATTGTTGCAGCCAGGTGGCATTGCCCGCTGCCTGATGTAGATCCTGTTGATCGTTGCCCTGCGGCCAGCGCAGGGTCTTTCCATCGTACTTCACAATGTGATCGTTGCCGTTGGCGTCTTGATGGATTTTACGCCGGGCTTTGGTCTCGATGACAAACAGGCCCGACGGACCAATCACGACATGATCCAAGTTGAAGCTCTTTTGGGTTCCTTGGGCGGGCATGTCGTGAAAGATGGCATAGCCTTTGGCCAGCAAAGGTTGCAGCGCTGCGGCGACTGCACGTTCACCCAGCAGACCAAGGCGAGAGGTGCGGATTTTTTCGCAAATGTTTCTGACCCTCCACACGCGGAGAATAAAACTCAGAAGAAACCCGCCAAGTGCCAGCACCACCTCCAGACTCTCATAGCCCTTCGCAAGCGGCACGAGTGGCAAAGGGATGAGCAGGATCACCACAGGAACGAAGATTCCCATGAACAACTGTTCCGTGAACTGGTCGTCCAAGGCCGCCAACTCCTGCTGAAGATGCTCTCCAGGGCAGCGCAGCAGTTTCTCATTCATACCACGCGGTGGACGGCCACGTTTTAAACGCTTCGCCAGAAACACGACGACCGTAGTGAACAAGACCGTGTTGAGGATAAAGCCGATAACTAGTGACCAGAGAAAATAGGAACTCATGCAAAAATCTCCGCACCAGTCTTCGTGCTGTCACGCGACTTTCCCTCCATTGTTTGCGTCGCGGATTTCAGAAGCGAAGCGTTGTTGAAAACAACCCGACTTCACGCCTCAGCTCCAAAACATAAGTTGGCAGCGGCTGAAGGCAGGATCGTCTGTCCATAAGGTATTCACCCCAAAATCACGCCTTGCTTGTCTTGTCATGGGGCTGTCTGCTCGAAATATGCAGCTTCCCCCTAGATCCTTGTGATTCGTGCGCCGTCCCGGATGCGGATGGCTTTTCTGGGGAACCACGTCCCCCGGTTGTGTGGAATCGCGACTTTCACGCGTGACCTTTGCGAGGCGGTGAGCGCCGCCGCCCCGGAGGCCGACTGCTACGCTGTGGCGGTGAATGACCGCCAGGGAGGTTATGACTACCCGGAGCGTGTTCGGTTTGAGCTGGAGGAAAAGAACATTCACTCCTACCGACGTGCGGCGGACTACCTGAACTTCAACAACGCGGACGTACTCTGTGTGCAGCATGAGTTCGGCATCTATGGCGGCACAGCGGGCAGCCACCTGCTGGCGCTGCTCAAAGAGGTGCGCATGCCGGTCGTCACCACACTGCACACCATCCTCAGCGAGCCAAACGCGACCCAGCGCCAGGTGATGGATGAAATCTCCCGGCGCAGCGACCGGCTGGTCGTCATGGCGCAAAAAGGCGCGGAAATCCTGCGCGATGTGTATGCCGTGCCGGAGTCGAAGATCGACATCATCCCGCATGGCATCCCGGATGTGCCGTTTACCGACTCTGCGCTGTCAAAAGAGCAGTTCGGCGTCGAAGGGCGCACGGTGCTGCTCACGTTCGGCCTCATTGGGCCTGGAAAAGGAATCGAGCACGTCATTGAGGCGCTGCCGGAGATCGTGCGGGCGCATCCTGAGGTCGTGTACCTGGTACTGGGCGCCACCCACCCGCATCTGGTGGCCCGCGAGGGCGAGCGCTACCGCCTGAGCCTGGAGTGGCTGGCCGAGGAGCGCGGCGTGA
>JBIKYB010000326.1:0-5681 GCA_044355475.1 Prosthecobacter sp. | reverse complement strand
ACGCCGGACATGAAAACCGCCCACTACATCGACGATGTTTGCGCCCATGTCGTCATTACTTCGAGCACGACTCACCCGCGCCATCGCCGCCGCTAATCATGAACACCCGACAAAACTCCGCTCTATCACGCCGCTCCTTTCTCAAGGCCGCGGGCATCTCCATCGCGTTGCCGGCTTTTGAATCTCTGGCGGGTTCATCCCAAAAGAAGCCGCCCATGCGCATGGTGTGCATTTGCACCGGGCTTGGGATGCACCCTGAATCCTTCTTTCCAAAGGCCTATGGTCGTAGCTACGAACTATCGCCCGTGCTCTCGCCGCTAGGAGGATTGCGTGATGACTTCACCGTCTTCTCCCACATGGATCACCCCGGCATCTTCACGAAGCACGGTGCCATGAGTTCCATCCTCAGTGGTGTGACTCCGGGTCATGCAGCTCCCGGTGAAAATGTTTCCATGGATCAGGTGGCGGCACAGCATGTGGGTTATCAAACGCGGTTTCCATCGGTCCACATCTCACTCGCAGGCAGTCAGGGCAGTTCATGGAGTTCATCGGGCATCAAGGTGCGTGAGGAAGGTGATCCGTTTGAATTGTTTCAGAAGCTCTTCGTAAACGATAGCGATGCCGCCAAGAAGGAGCGCAAACTGGAACTCGATCAGCAGGGCAGCGTGCTGGATCTCGTGCGGGGACAGGCGAAGCATTTCGAGCGCAACATCAACGCACCCGACCGCGCCAAGCTCGAAGAGTATCTCACGGCGGTGCGTGAGGCTGAGCAGAAGATCCAGGGCATGAAGCGCTGGGAGGATGTGCCGAAGCCGAAGGTGAAGTTTGATGAAGACGAACATGCTCACAGCAGCGTGGACTATGAGGTGTTGTCGCCGTTGATGTTTGACCTGTTGTTCCTGGCGATACAGTCGGACACCAGTCGCGTCTTCACCGCTGGCTTTGGTATGCACAACCAGGTCATCGAGCTCGAAGGCGTGAGTGATGGCTATCATAATCTCTCTCATCACGGCAATCTGGAGGAAAAGCTCAAGCAGTTGCAGATCATCGAGACCTTCTACATCACGCAAATGGCCCGCTTCATGGACAAGCTCAAAAGCACCCGCACCGAGCAAAGTCATCTTCTCAACGAGACGATGGTCTGGTTCGGCAGTGGCCTTGGAGATGCAGCGCGTCACTCGAACCGCGATCTGCCGCTGATTCTCGCTGGAGGGGGCTTTAAGCACGGCGAGCACCTGGATTGCAAGCGACCCACCGGCACGCAGACACCGCTGAACAACCTCTTCACCACGATGCTCCAGAACTTCGGGGTGGAGACGGATCGCTTCAACAATGCCACCGGCAACATGAACCAACTGAAAGCATGAAACACCCCTCGCTTGGCATCCTCCTTTTCTCTGTCTTTGCACTAACAGTGCATGGACAAGACTCGCTCCAGCCGCTACTCAAGAACTACTGCATTCAATGTCATGGTGAGGAGAAGCAGAAGGGTGATATTCGCCTCGATGATGTCTCCAGGATCGATACCGGGATGTGGAAGACCATCTTTGAGCAACTGGCCAGCGGAGAGATGCCTCCGGACGACAAATCGCAACCCGGCGAAGTCGAGAGGCAGCGCTTGATGGATCACGCTCTCATGGTTGCGACCAAGGACATGCCGATCACTGCACCGGGTTTTCGTCGGCTCAATCAACGCGAATACAGCAACACCGTGCGCGACCTGCTGGGACTGCGGAAGGGCATCTTCGACCCCGGCGAATACATCTACAAAGACGAGGTGACCGATGGCTTCGACACCGAGGCAAAGGCCCTCGTGATTTCCAATGAATTGCTGCTCGAGTATCTGCGTGCCGGGGAGAAAAGCCTGCGCCAGGCCCTGTTCACGGCGGACACCGCAGCACCGCCGGTTGCCGATGTCGCGGTGAAGGTGAGGCAGATGCAGGGTATCGGAGGACGTCGCTACATCACCGCGACGAGGGATCACATGATCATGCGCAACGGCGACCAGGGGATGATTTTCGCTTCCAACGCAACTCGAGCGATGGTGCAGCTAGGGCGCTACACCATCACCGTCACAGCGGCAGGGATTGATTGGGATCGCTATCCGGTGCGGTTCAAGCCTGCCGAGGGTCCAATCATCATGGGCTTTGGCGTCATGCAGGACAGCGCCGAATCGTTGAGCAACAACCCTCAGCTCCAGAAAACTTTCGAGCTGAGGGACGAGGTTGATCAGACCTTCACCTTCGACGTCTGGATCGACAAAGGCTACTTCCCCTATTTCTCGTTTGTGAATGGTCACGGCAAGCCGATCACCCAGGTCATGCAGGGCATTCGTCAGCGCAAGTTGCCGGAAACGGCGATGCAACAGCCCTATATGGTTCCCGGCGTGCGCCTGAGTGCGTTCACGATCAAAGGCCCGTTCTTCGATCAATGGCCGCCCGAATCCATGCTCACGACCTACGCCGCCAGCAAGATCCCTGATCTCGCCAGTGCCGCCGGACGCGAAACAGCGGTGACACACGTCGCCGCCCGCGCCTTTCGCCGCCCCGTGACGAAGGAGGAACTCGCGCCCTACCTGCGCTACCTCGGCGAACAGCACGCGCAAACCAAGAACTGGCACGAGGCGATCATTCGCACCTTCGCCGCCATGATGGGCTCGCTCGACTTCCTCTACCTCCGCGAGGAGGGCACCGAACTCAACGCCTACTCGCTCGCCAGTCGGCTCTCCTACTTTTTCTGGAGCACCATGCCAGATGCAGAACTCTTCGTGCTCGCCAAGTCGGGCAAGCTCAAGGAAACTACCATCCTGAAAGCGCAAGTGGCGCGGCTGCTGGCTGACCCTCGCGCGGATCGTTTCAGCGATAGTTTTGCCGATCAATGGCTCGCGCTGGACAAACTCGGCACCATGCCACCCGACGCCAAGAGCACCGAGTTCCGCATCTACTATGGTGCCGATCTTGAAACCGCGATGCGCGAGGAGACGCATCGATTCTTTCGTCACGTCCTGCGCGAGAATCGCAGCGTGCGAGACTTCATCGACTCCGATTACTCATTCCTCAATGCCGGTCTCGCCGATCTGTATGAGATTCCCTTCACCGGCAGCAAAGACTAGTTCATGCGCGTGAGTTTGCCTCCCACGTCACATCGCGGTGGATTGATGGGGCACGCGAGCGTGCTGACGCTGTCCGCAAATGGCGTCGATACCTCGCCCGTCGAGCGCGGTGTGTGGGTGCTGAAGCATCTCCTCGGCACCCCACCCCCTCCAGCACCCAAAGAAGTGCCCGCGCTCGTTCCCGATCTAAATGGTGCGAAGACCGTGCGTGACCTACTTGAGAGACATCGCAACGACGCAGCCTGCATGGAATGCCATCGCACCATCGATCCCGCTGGTTTCGCCCTGGAGGCCTACGATCCCATCGGCCGCTTCCGCACTCGATACTCGAAGACGCAGACCGTCAGCACCGAAGGCGTTTACCGAGGCAAACCCTTCAAAGACATCACGGGTCTGAAAAAGCTCATGCTCGCCCAACTCCGCCCCTTCGCCCGTAGCCTCATCGTCCGCCTCGCCGAATACTCCAAGGGCCGGAAGCTTGAAGCGTCGGACTTCAAAACCGTCGAAGCTATCACCGAAGCAGCGGCAAAGAACGACTTTCGCCTTAACGACATGATAAGTGAACTCGCCACAGGTGACCTGATGAGAATGCGATAATCACGGGTCTCGTTTTCCGCACCCAATAGAACCGTGGCCACGAACCACTTCATCACCCATTGCGCACCCCATAACTCCATGAAACCACTGAAGTCCGCCCTAATCCAAGCCGTCTATGCACTGTTGTTGACGGTGATTATCTACCCTGCTGCCGCTCAAGCCGTGACGGCGAAACCCAACATCATCCTCGTCATGCCCGACGACGTCGGCACGGGCAGTTACGCGTGCCTCGGCAATCCCGTCATTCACACGCCATCGGTGGATGCGTTCAAGAAGGAGAGCCTGCTCTTCACGCAGTTCCATGTGAGCCCGACGTGCTCGCCGTGTCGCTCGGCGTTGATGAGCGGGCGGCATGAGTTCAAGAACGGCGTCACGCACACCATTCTCGAACGCGAGCGGATGAACCTGAAGACGTTCACACTTCCCCAGCTGTTGAAGAGCGTCGGCTACACCACCGGCATTTTCGGCAAGTGGCATCTCGGCGATGAGGAGCCGTATCGCCCGGAGAGCCGCGGCTTTGATGAAGTGTATATCCACGGCGGCGGTGGCATCGGGCAGACCTATCCCGGCTCGTGCGGCGACGCCCCCGGCAATACGAACATCGATCCCGCGCTCTGGCACAATGGGAAATGGGAGAAGACGACGGGCTATTGCACTGACCTGTTCTTCGCCCAGGCCACCAAGTGGATGGATGCGAAGCGCGAGGCGAAGCAGCCTTTCTTTGCTTACATCTCGCTTAATGCGGCGCACGGCCCGTGGGTCGTGCCGAAGGAATACTATCAGCAATACCTCGGAAAACCCGGCGTGTCCGAGGACGTCGCGAAGTTCTTCGGCATGATTGAGAACATCGACACGAACTTCGGCGCACTGCTCGCCAAGCTCAAGGAGTGGGGTATCGTGGAGAACACGCTGGTCATCTACCTCGGCACCGACAACGGCGGCTTCGCTGAGGCTTGCAAGATTTTCAATGCGGGCATGAAGGGCAGCAAGGGCACGCCGTATCAGGGTGGCACGCGCTCGCCGTGTTTCTTCCGCTGGCCCGCCGGTGGCATCCCAGCCGGTGCGGAGTGTGATGCGCTCAGCGCACACCTCGATCTTTTCCCCACGCTCGCCGAGATCACCGGCGCGACGCTGACCGCCGAGGTGAAGCAACAAGTCGAAGGCCGCAGTCTGCTTCCTGTGCTCAAGAACGCCAAGGCCGAGTGGGCGGACCGCACGCTCGTGCATCACGTCGGCCGCTGGGCAACAGGCAAGGCGGCGGAATCCAAATACACTAAGTGCGCGATCCAGAACTCTCGTTTCACGCTGGTGAACAACGCCGAGCTATACGACCTCAAAGCCGATCCAGGCGAAACCACGAATGTCATCGGCGAACATCCCGAGGTCGTCGCCACTCTCCGCGCCACCTATGACCAATGGTGGACCGACGTGCAGCCCATGCTCGTGAATGAAAACGTGGTCGCTCCAAACATGAATCCCATGAAGGAACTCTACTGGAAGCAATTCGGCGGCGGGCCAGACGAAGCCATGCTCGAACGCATGGACCCGAAATCTTCGCCCAGCGGAGAGGAATCCGCCGCACCGAAGAAACACAAAACGGGAGCGCCCAAGTAAACCCCGTCTCTCAACCAAGTCATGAAACACATCCTCACCGTTGCCTGCTTCCATTTGAAATCGGTTTGGCAGGCTGTCTTCCTGCGCTCGGCTCTTACCACTCTGCTACTGACCCCGCTCGGCTTGTTGCTCGCGGCGGACGCACCGAAACCGCCGGGGGCCGAAACGTTCGTCACCCCAAAGCGGGACCGCGCTGGTATGAACAGCGACGTCCCAATTGACAAGTCGCTGTCCAACGTGCTGATCCTCGGCGATTCCATTTCCATCGGCTACACCCGGCAAGTCCGCGAGGGCCTCAAAGGCAAGGCGAATGTGATCCGCCCCAATGCCAACTGTGGCGATACGCGCCACGGCCTGG
>JBIKYB010000325.1:0-5692 GCA_044355475.1 Prosthecobacter sp. | reverse complement strand
ATGGAAGCCCAGCCAACCTTCCTGCAGCGGTTTGGGGTCCGTCGCGCTGGCATGCTGGCGACCGTCCACCTCCCAAGTAATCACACCGCCGGCGCACTGGATGGACACATGCCGCTTCACCACATTTTGAGTTCCACCAAGAATTTTGGCAGCGGATTGGTTGCTCTCGGTGGGAAGATTGCTCATGCCACGGTAAATCAGCGGGCGTGACTCTTTGGCATCTCCCAACCGAAAACGGTAGCCGACGACTGAAGACGCCACGGACCGACCTGGCTTCGAAAACAGCTCGCAGACCAGCACGGCGTCTTCTTCGATCAAGATTGCGTCAAACTCCACGCGAACCTCTGCGGGCAATTCACGCGCCAGCCAGCAACCCCAGCCGGCGTCGTCCGCTTCTTTGAGGTCAACCTTGCTCGTCCAGAGCACACCGCCGGTGCAGTTCCAGGCTTTGCCCTGCTGCTTCCAATCTGCCGAGAGCGCGGGTGTGTCGAAAGTGTCTTCAAACGTGACAATCCGACTTGCAGTGATGGGCGCGGCCGGGACTGCGCTGGCGACGGGCTGGGTGGCGGCCACGGGTGGGGGAAGAATGATTTTCTGTGCTGCCAGCAGTTTTTCGATTTCCGCGTCGCTCTTGATCAGCTCGCCATGCAGTTGCCGCATCGCCAGTGCATGGCCGGTTTGCTGAGCGGCTTCGAGCTTTGTTTGCAGACCAGCCAGAGCCTCGGTGAAGGCTTTCCGAACCCCCTCGCCGGTTGTTTCGCGCGCTTGTTGAAGTCGTGCTGACTCCGCGCGGAAAATCTGCCGCAGTTGAACGATGCGCGGTGGCAGCAGCGGATCGTCACCGGCGGGCGGCGGGGGTGCGGCTTCGCGCTGAAACCAGGCCATCTCCACGGCATAAGCGTTTGCGAGGGTCTTGTCTGGACGAGGTTTGGCGAGGGTATGCTCGCGTTGCAGCGCGGCGGCGAAATTGGCCTTCAAGGCCGTCATGCCGTCATCATAAGGCTTTTGCACGCCCGTCTGCCAGTCGGTCGCATGGGTTTGGAGAAGCTGCGAGTATTCTGGGAAATCGAGCGTGACCTTCACTTCCGGCTGCGGTGCTGGAGGCATGCTTGGAGTGGCAACTGGCGGCGTGGGCGGCGCAACGGGGGCGCTGGCGACGACAGTTGGCTTGGTGGCAGGCGGTGGTGTGGTGATGACCGGTGGCGTGATGGCGGATGATGGTTCGGGTGCCGTGACGAGGGCGGGCAATTCGGTGGGTTGCTTGGAAATCATGGTCCAAGCCACATAGGCAAGACCAACGACGATCAGCACCGGCAGGGCAGTCCACAGCCAGGTCATTCGCTGTCTTGGCGGGCCGAATGCGTCATCCCAATCGTCTTCAGGCTCCTCAAGGCCGACAGGCTGCGCCGCATCGGCCTTTTTGGGAGCGGCCTGCATGGGCAGCGGCCGTGTGAGCAGAGCGTCGAGGTCTTGACGCATCTCACGGGCGCTTTGATAGCGCTGCTCTCGCTCCTCACGCATTGCCTTGGCAATGATCTCGTCAAAACGCGGGTCCAAGCCCTCGACCTGCTCGGAGGGCAGCTTGAACACTCCCTGCGGCAGCCGCCCGGTGAGCATCTGATACAGCATCACGCCCACCGCGTAGATGTCCGCACGATGATCCACCGCCGCACCGAGAATGAAGGACTCCGGTGCCATGTAGTGCAGTGTGCCGAGCACCATGCCGCTCTGCGTGAGGTTGGAGACATTGGCATCCATGGCCTTGGCCAGGCCAAAGTCCGCCACCTTCACCTCGCCGTCACGGCTGAGCATGATGTTGGCAGGTTTGATGTCGCGGTGGATGAGGCCGCGCTCGTGCGCGTAAGCCAGCGCTTCGCAGACATGCGCGGTGATGGAATGCGCATACGCGGGTGGCAACTGCCGCTGCTGTGAGATCATGTGCTGCACGTCCGTGCCTTCAATGAACTCCATCACAAAGTACAGCAGGCCTGATTCCGTCCAGCCGAAATCGTAAACGGCGACGATGCCGGGGTGGTTCATCCTTGCCATGGCCCGGGCTTCGTTTTTGAAACGCTCCACAAAGCTGCCGTCCTCACCCTCCAGATGCTGCGGCAGGACCTTGATGGCCACTTCCCGGTCCAGCGAGATCTGCCGCCCGAGATACACCGCCCCCATGCCGCCGCGTCCGATCATTTTGGACACTTCGTAGCCAGGCAGCATCGCTTGCAGAGCCTCAGGCAGAGGCGGCACCGGTTTTGCGGCTCCGCTCGGGTGGCCGGATGAATATTCCTGGGGGCTGCTCATGCGCGAGGAGGTTGGGAATGTGGTGTTACACGAGCGGTGAGCAGAACCGAAACAAAATATGACGTCTTCATGGGGTGGCGGCCTGTCGCACCGTGACGTGCTCAAAGCGGTAGCTGACAGGTCCGACTTCGCCGGTGTTGGCCACGATGAGGCCCGCTTCGATCTTGGCTGGCCAGTCGCACACGCCACTGCCAGCCTGCTGCCACGCCTGACCGGGGGCGCGCCAGAACGCGGTGATGGCCCTGCCCTGACGAACGAGGCGCAGGTCGGTGGTGACGATCTTGGTGGGAATATTATCGGTATTGGCCCAGCGGATGTATTTCCCGGCGATGTTTCCGGCAAAGTACATCCCGTCCGGCACCTTGCGGTTGTGGTTCATCGAGCGCTGCAGGCGGATGAAGTTTTTCGCGTCGATCCAGAGCAGCAGGCCCGCGCCTTCATAACGATTGCCACGCCCGCCGCTGAACTCCACCTGCGTCTCAATCTCGAAGTCGCCGCTGACGCTGCGCAGGAGTTGCGCGGCGCGGAGATTGGAGCCGATCATATCTCCTTTGAGGCTGTGGAGGTAAACGTATCCCGGCGGGCGTGGGTCGATCCGCGGCCAGGACAGTTTTTCCTCGCTCACCAATCTCCAGCCCGGCACGGGTTTCATGTCCGTGAAGTCGAGGCGCTCGGTGGTCATCTGCGGAGCCGCTGCCACCGGCTTTGGCACTTCATCAAACGATGCTATTTGCTGGCCGAGCAAATGGACCAGTCCGTCATCCAGATCGAGCGAGTTGGCGATGATGCTCACCTGATTTGCCTCCGCCTTTCGCGTGGGGGACAGTGTCTTGGCGAGTTTCGTCAGTTCCTCCTTCATCTGGGTTTGCAGGTCGGATTCAGCGAGTTCGCGAGTGTCTTGCAGCTTGTCCGCCTCACGATGCCAGGTGCTGCGCAGGCTGGCGAGTTCAGGATCAAGCCCCGTTTCATCTGCAGGCGGCAGTTTGCGCCCCGTGTTGAGCCTCTGCACCTCGTCTTGCAGCAGGGATTGCAGTCGGGAGTTGCTTTGTTGCCGCGCGGACTGCTCACGCGCTTGCAAAGCGCGCTGGTAGCTTGCCCGCAGGGCAGTGATGCCGTTCACATACGGTTGTCTTACTGTTTTCTCATGCTCGTCACGGAACTTGGCGATGATCCCCGCTAACTCCGGCGGAGGGGCGACGTTGGAGATTCCAAAGCTGTTGAAGGAGGAGCTGGGTGCCTTGGCTGGTGATTTCGGGGCCGTCACCGACATCTTTGGCTCAACAGTGGGCTGGGGCAGCGGCGCTTGGTTTGCCACGGCTTGTTTGGGGCGAGTCTCTTCTCCAAGAGCCACGCCGTCCGTGCTGGCTGCAGTTTCAGGCGCGGTGCGCTTATGAAAAAACTCCAGCCAGGCGAGTCCGCCCAAAACGAGCACGGTCAAGAGGGTCAAACTGGTGGGAAACGGCTTTTTGGCAGGCGGTGGCGGCGGCGGCGTTTTTTCCAGCCGGGCCGAGGTTGCGTTTTGTGTCGTTCTAGCGGCGGAGCGTGGCGCTTCTTTGGCGATCACCGGCCGCGTGAGGATGTCATCCATCGCCCTGCGCATCTCGGCGGTGGTGGCAAAGCGCAGCTCACGATCCTCTTGCAGAGCTTTGAGCACGATGTCGTCCAGCCGTGAGTCCAGGCCCGGCACCAGTTCCGAGGGCGGCTTGAAAATGCCGCGTGGCAGCCTGCCGGTGAGCATCTGGTAAAGCATGACGCCCAGGGCGTACACATCCGCGCGACGGTCCACCCCTGCGCCGAGAATGAGTGACTCAGGGGCCATGTAGGCCAGCGTACCGATGCCCATGCCGCTCTGCGTCAGGCCGTTGCCTTCCTGTTGGGTGAGTTTTGCCAGGCCAAAGTCTGCCACCTTCAACGCTCCATCCGGGGTGAGCATGATGTTCGCTGGCTTGATGTCACGGTGCAGGACGCCGCGCTCATGCGCGTAGTGCAGCGCGTCGCACACATGCGCGGTGACAGCCAGCGCGTTCACCAGGCGCAGTTTGCCGCCGTTTTCCTTCAGCAGCGTCAGCACATCGCCACCCTCGACGAACTCCATGACGAGGTAGAGCAGTCCGTCTGCCGTCTGGCCAGAATCAAAGACGCTCACAATGCCGGGGTGGTTCAGGCGGGCCATCGCCAGCGCCTCGTTGCGGAAACGTTCCGCACGCGAAGGGTCGCTGAGGTCAGGCGGCAAGATTTAACCGCCACATCACGATCAAGCGTCTCCTGCCTGCCGCGATACACCGCGCCCATGCCGCCGCAGCCGATCAGCGCCGTGACGACGTATTTCGGCAGCGCCGCCTGCAATTCCGCCACCGATGGTGGCTCCCATCTGCGGCCCGAACTGGAGAATCCTGATGACGAGGTCATGCGCTGGTTTTCTAAATGTCCTAGTTCAATGGCTGAGGCACGCAAAAAATGCGCGAGCGCCGTTTTTGGAGCCTGTCTGACGGTTGCGTTGCTTGCATCGGCGCGGCATCTCGCCCAAATCGCCAGGATGCCCGCGACCTCACGCCGACTCCACGCCTTCACCGAATCCGTCATCCGGGGGATGACGCGCCTCTCGAACCAACATGGCGCGATCAATCTTTCCCAAGGCTTTCCCGACTTCAATCCTCCGGAGGAACTGCTCGCCGCGCTCGAACGCGCCACTCGCGGTCCGTTTCATCAATACGCCGTGACCTGGGGCGCGCCGCGTTTCCGGCAGGCGCTGGCGCGGAAGATCACGCATTTCTCCGGCACGCCGGTCGATCCTGATCAAAACCTCGTCGTCACCTGTGGCAGCACGGAGGCGATGATGTGCGCCATGATGACCTGCTGCGAACCGGGAGACAAAGTCATCGTCTTTTCGCCTTTCTACGAGAACTACGGTGCGGACGCGATCTTGTCGGGTGCGGAGCCGATCTACGTCCCGCTGCATCCGCCGCACTTCGGCTTCGATCCTGATGCTTTGGCACGCGCTTTCGCTCAGGGTGCCAAAGCCATCATCGTCTGCAATCCGTCGAATCCGACCGGCAAAGTCTTCACGCGCCAGGAGCTGCAATTGATCCTCGATCTCGCCGAAAAACACGACGCCTTTGTCATTACCGACGAACCCTACGAGCACATCGTCTATGCGCCGCATGAGCATGTCTATATGCACTCGCTGCCCGGAGCTGCGGAACGTGTCATCGTTTGCAATTCGCTCTCCAAAACTTATTCCATCACCGGCTGGCGGCTTGGCTATGTGCAGGCCGCGCCGCACATCATCGCGCAGGCGCGCAAAGTGCATGATTTCCTCACCGTCGGCGCCGCCGCACCGCTGCAAGAGGCCGCCATCGCCGGTCTGGAGCTGCCAGACAGCTACTAC
>JBIKYB010000324.1:0-5719 GCA_044355475.1 Prosthecobacter sp. | reverse complement strand
CCAGCCCTGCAACTGCTGCAATTCGATCACCGACATGGCCGGCTCCATCGCACGCAGCAGTTCGCGCCGCTCCTGGCCTTCCAGCAAAGCTCGTTCAGCGTTGCGGTCTGGCACGCCAAGCTCCAGACGCATCAAAAAACGATCCATCTGCGACTCGGGCAGCATGAAGGTGCCGATCTGAGTGGAAGGATTCTGCGTGGCGATGACGAAGAACGGCTCCGGCAGCGCATGCGTGGCTCCATCGGCCGTGACTTTGCCCTCTTCCATGGCCTCCAGCAGCGCGGACTGCGTTTTGGGCGTGGCGCGGTTGATCTCATCCGCCAGCAGCACCTGCGTGAAGAGCGGCCCCCGATGGAAATGAAACGCCGCCGTGTCACGATCATACACCGAGGCACCGAGGATGTCCGCTGGCAGCAGATCGCTGGTGAATTGAACACGTCGGAATCCCAGTCCCAGCGCCTGCGCCAAAGCCTGCGAGAGCATCGTCTTGCCCACACCCGGCTGATCCTCAAACAACAGGTGCCCACGCGCCATCAAGCACGTCACCGCGAGGCGAACGACATCCGCCTTCCCCAGAATGATCTGAGATACACGCTGGATGATCGTTTCAATCTGCTGCGCCGCCATTTTGGCAGTGGCGGCTGGCAGCATGGCATCGGCTGGGGAATGGGGCACGCGAGAGGACATTGATTGGGACAAATGTCGCCGATTGCAGGGTGAGAAAGCAAGCCTGCTTTCGCTTCTGGATGAAATGTAGTGCAATCGTCTCGATTGCAGGCAAGCGGGACGCTTGCAATACTCAAATCTGCTGCAGCTTGTTCCGCTCATTCGGCGTCCGGCACACCGGGCAGATGGTGACGACGAGCTTGCGCTTCGGCTCGCACGCGTAGGCCGTGCCACAAATGCGGCACTGGATGGCAATGCGGCGGCGATAGACCTCGCGCTTGCGGTCGCGCCAGAAGCTCAGAAACCACAAGCCGCAGACCACGGTGACGCCCACGGCCATGAAAAAAATGATCAAACCGCCGAGCGGGATGGGAATCATGGCTTCACCACCTCCCAGCGAAAGGAAACCTCGCCCCATTCGATGCGCTGCACCTCGGAAGGCTCAAAACGCAACGCTTGAACGGCTGTCTGGAGCTGCTGCATCACCCCCGCCTCTTCTGCACTGCCCAGCGGCAGAGCCGTGATCACCTGCCCAGCGGAACCCACCGCGACACGAAACTGCACCCGCGTGGGCTGGGTGAGCGCGATGCCAGGCAGCTCCACGCTCGCTAGGCCACGCTTTGCCAGCGTGCTGCTCATCACAGCGCGCAACGTGGCCGCAGGCGGCGCGGCCGTAGGCTTCATGACTCGGCGCGGCACTGGCGGCAGCACGTCCCTGCCAGGCGTGAACAGGCTCGGCTGCTTGACCGCCTCGTCGGCTGGTTCCAACTCACGCAGCTTGAGCTCATAGCCGTCGAAGGAGGGACGAAAGGCCAGCAGCCCACTTTCCAACGGCTCTGCAGATTCGTCTTCGTTCAGCAGGGCAAAGCTGCGGTCTTGCGCACGATGGATCAGCGCCAGCGCCGCCGGATCACGCGGATCGAGGGAGATCACCCGCTGCGGACTCGTCGTCACACGCTGGGTCACAGGATGCACGATGCGAAAGACGAAAAAGAACCCCGCCATCGCCCCCATGAGCACCAGCAGCGACGCCACGAGGTGCCACGTCGAGTGATCACGTGCCTGCCACGCAAAGATCAGCGGCTCGTGCGGGTGCGGTTTGGCAGACATCGGCAGGGAGTGCGGGTTTACGACTTCGGCGGCACAGTGGAGTGCGCCACCTCATAGCCGAGATCGAGCGCCATGTTGCCGATCTCGATCACGCGGCCAAACGGCGCCTGCTTGTCGGCATGAATGATGGCGCGGCGCTCGCCCTCGCGGTGCTCCTTGAGCTTCTCCCGCAGCTCGGCGGTGCTGATGCGCATGCCGTCAAAATACAGCGAGTTCTCCATCCCCGCCGCGATGGTGATGATGTGCGCGCGGTCAAAGCCGGTCAGGCGTGAGTTCGACTGAGGATGGTCAACCGTGATGCCGGAATGCTGCACAAAACCGCTGCTGAAAAGAAAATACACCAGCAGCAGCAGGATCGTGTTCAACAGCGGCGCGGTGTAGAGCCACGGGCTTTGCTTCGGCAGATTGCTTTCGAGCTTCATGGTTGGTCTCAGTTCACAGTGTCCAGCGGGCGGTCGTTGGTTGGACCTGCCGGAGGCTGCGTGGGGCAGACGCTCATCCTTTCAATCCGCGCATGCGTTTCGCCGCTTTCGGTGCCTCGGTTTCCGCCGGGCGGAATTCCACAATGTTGTCGGAGCCTTTCGCGTCCTCAATCAGGTTCACAATCTCGATTCCAGCGCGCTCAAGGTCATGCATCAACGAGCGAGCACGGGCACTGAGGAAGGCGAAGGACAGGTAGGCCGGGATCGCGACGACGAGGCCAAGCGCGGAGGTGATGAGGCTTTGATAAACGCCACGAGCCACATCCGCATGAGTCGCGACTCCATTGGCGGAGGCTAGGCCGGTGAAACTGTCCAGCAAGCCGATCACGGTGCCCAGCAGGCCGATGAGCGGTCCCGCATGCGCGATGGCATTCAAAATTCCCAGGAAACGCTCCAGACGCGGCACCTCAAGCTGCCCCGCCTCCTGCACGATTTCTTTGAGCTGCTCACGCGGCGCGTGGTGCCGCAGCAGCGCCGCGTGGATCACGCGGCCGGCGGGCACCCGGGTCGCCACGCACTCCTGCAGCGCCTCGGCAAAGTTCCGGCGGCGGATCAGACTGGCCAGCCCGGCCAGGAACTCGCCGATGTTCATGCTGGCCCGGTGGAAGTAGGCCAACCGCTCAATAAAGATCGCTCCAGCGAAGCACAGGCACCCGATCAGGAGCCAGACCAGCGGTCCGCCTTTGGAGATAAGATCAATCATGGGCCGGGAAACAGAGAATGAGGTGAAAAATGCCGTACGACGCGTCACTTCGGGAGATGCGACGTACAAAGCATGTTTTATGCCGATCAGGACGGCTTGTAAACACTGGAAATAAACCGGATAACCGGCGCGGCTTCAACCCTCGATTTCCCCAACCAGCCAATGACAGCCTAGAAACGCTGCGATTTCGCCACCGAGCACCAGAACGCCAGTTGGAATGATTTTGGAGCAGAGTGTTGCTTCCTCCAGCTTTTTCAGAAGCCAGTCTGCCGCAATAACGAATCAAACCCAACCCGTATCATCACCATGCACCTTCGCTCCATGCTGTTTCTGCTGCTATTTGCTGGCCCGAGTCTCTCTGCCGACATCACCGCCGAAAAGCTCGGCTCCGTCCTCCGCTTTACCATCAGTGGCAAAACCATCTGCGACTACCAGATGCAGCCCGGTGCGGTGCCTGAAGGAGTTGATCCCGTCTTCAAGCATGGCGCTCATTTGCACCCCGTGTATTCCCCCAGTGGCAAAGTTGTCACCGGCAATCATCAGCCAGATCATCCGTGGCAGCGCGGTGTCTGGCTCGCCTGGACGAAAACCCAGTTCGGCGACTCTCACCCTGATTTTTGGAATATGGGCAAGGTCGGCGAACAACTCGCCGCCGAGGTGCGCTTCGAAAAACTCGTTCAAATCACGAAAAGCGGCTTCGTCAGCCAGCATGTGTTTCTCGATCACAGCCACACACCCGATGAAAAAGTGCTGAATGAGACCTGGGAGGTCGCGGTATCCCAAAAGACACTCGACGGCACGCTCACGAACGTCATCGACCTCACCAGCACGCAAACCTGTGCTAGCGCCACGCCGCTCAAACTCCCCAAATACCACTACGGCGGCCTCGGCGTGCGTGGTAGCCCGCTTTGGAACCCTGTCGATGCCGTCACCATGCTCACCAGCGAAGGCTACGACCGCAAATCGGGTGATAACACCAAAGCCAAATGGGTCCACCTCGGCGGCGTAGTCGATGGCATGCCCACCGGCATCGCCGTGCTCATTCATCCTTTGAACTTCCGCTTCCCACAGCCGCTGCGTTTGAATCCGAAGAACCCGCAGCTTTGTGTCGCTCCCTCCCAGGATGGTGATTGGGCCATCGAACCTGGCAAACCGTATGTCTCTAAATACCGCCTCCTCGTTTTCGACGGCAAACCGGACGCGAAGTGGCTCGAAGCACAGTGGCAGAGCTACGCGAATGAATAGACCCGGAACACGGATCAATCACCGCTGTATCGCTTCCGATAAGCGCCTGGCGTGGTGCTCATGGCGCGGGTGAACTCTCGGCTCATGTGGCTGTGATCGCTAAATCCGCTCTCCAGGGCGATCGTGGTAATGGTCTCATCCGTCTCGACCAGGAGTTGGCAGACTTTGCCGATGCGAAACTGACGGAGGTAGGCAGAGGGTGTGAGCTGAAAGGCTTTCTTGAAGTGCCGCTGAAAACCTCGGACGGACATGCCAGCAAGGCGGGCGAGATCTTCCACCACCACCAGCGAAGCGAAGTGATCCCGGATGTGCTCCAGCACCGGGGTGAATTGAACAAAGGGCGAGGCGATGCTGGCGGCTTTTTGCAGATCTCGGGAGATGCCCGCAAGCCCGACCACGCGACCATCCCTGCCGCGCAACGGAATCTTCGACGTGACATACCAGTCGGGACTGGCGGGATGGCGCATCACCATCTCCACCCGACCCCAGATTTCCTCTCCGGCGAGCACCCTTTGATCGTCGCGTGTGTAATGATCGGCCAGGTAGGCCGGAATGAAATCATGATCGGTGCGACCGAGAACGCCCTTGGGATCAGCGAAGCCATGCGCGAGATGCATGATCCGGCTGGCATAGCGGTAGATGCCCTGCGCGTCCTTGATGAAGAAACGAGTGTCCGCATACGCATCGAACAGGCGCAGTTCATACCCGGGCGCGAGTTGGGCGAGGAAGTCGGCAGGCAGTGGCAGCGTTTGGGGCATTCCCCATCTAGAACGCTTCATTCCGATCCGGCTGGCAATCTTTTGGCGCATACGTCCACAAATCCGGCGTTTGAATCCAAGCGATCACCGGCACGTGGTGGCAAAATGAAAGTCCATCCAGCGTAGCAACGATCCACGAAACAGCTCAACCACCTACCACCCCATGGCCATCACTTTTCTGAAATCTGGCAAACCCGAAATCGAACGCGCCGAAGACGACACCAAGGTGCGCGGCATTGTCGAAAGCACCCTGGCGGACATCGCCGCGCGTGGCGATGTAGCCGTGCGTGAACTGTCCGTTAAGTTCGACCGCTACGACCCGCCCAGCTTTAAGCTCAGCCCGGCTGAAATCGAGGACGCGATGGCCAAGGTCTCCGCCCGCGACCTTGCCGATATCCGATTCGCCCAAGCGCAGATCCGTCGTTTTGCGGAAGCCCAGCGAGCCACCATGACCGATCTCGAAGTCGAAACGCTCCCCGGCGTCATCCTTGGTCACAAGCACATTCCCGTTCAGTCCGTCGGTTGTTATGTGCCGGGCGGCAAGTTCCCGATGGTGGCTTCGGCGCACATGTCCGTGCTGACCGCATCAGTGGCAGGCGTGCCGCGCATCGTCGCTGCGGCTCCACCTCAAAACGGCGCTCCGCATCCTGCCATTGTCGCAGCCATGCACCTCGGCGGCGCACACGAAATCTATGTCCTCGGCGGTATGCAGGCCATCGGCGCGATGGCCTTGGGAACGGCGACGATGGCCCCCG
>JBIKYB010000323.1:0-5725 GCA_044355475.1 Prosthecobacter sp. | reverse complement strand
GGCTACCGACCCCGCCCGCACCTCACCATCGCCCTGAGCCGCGATGGCATCACCTTTGACCGCGCCTGGATGATCCGCGGCGAGCCGACGGCGATGCGATTCAAGGGCAAAGACAAAGCCAATGGCTGGCAGTATCCCAACGCCCGTGTCTGGAACGATGCCCTTTACGTCGTCTATTCCGTCAACAAAGAGGACATCATGCTCACGCGCATCGCGCTGAAGGATCTGAAGTAACCAGGAACCACGAACCATTCATGAACCGACGCCATTTTATCCCAATCGCCGCCGCGCCCTGGCTCGCCGCGCCCTTTCACTCCTTGCTCGCCCAGCAAGTGAACAAGACCTATCTTGGCTCCATCGGGCTGCAACTCTACACGGTGAGGCATCAGTTGGGAAAAGATCGCAAGGGCACACTGAAAGCGATCAAGGAAATGGGCTACGTTCAGGTCGAGCCGTATGAGTTTCCGAAATACAAGGCCGTCGTCGAGGATGCGAAGGAACTCGGTCTGACGGTGAACTCGACCCACATCCAGTGGAACTCGGTGCTCAATCCCGGTGCGTCTGACACGCCCGCCTTTGCGAAGGTTCTCGAAGAAGCCCAGGCGGCGGGGATCAAACATCTGATCATCCCTACCATCGACCCCAAGGATCGCCAAACCCTCGATGGCTACAAGCTGGCCGCCGAAAAGATGAACCGCGCTGCCGCGGAGGCAAAGTCCGCGAGCATTCAACTCGCCTATCACAATCACACCTTCGAGTTCGACCCGATCGAAGGCACTCGGGCCGGCTACGATGTGCTGATGGAGGAGTTCAGCGCCGACATGCTTTTCGAGATCGATGCGTTCTGGGCGCAGCTCGGCAAACGCGATCCAGCGAAGCTGATTCGCTCGCTCAAAGGCCGTGTGACGCAGGTGCATCTTAAAGACCTCAGCGCCGGAGTGAAACTGCCCGAAAAGATCGAAGGCTGGTGGAGCCTGCCCGTCGAGGCATTCGCATCCTTGGGCGATGGCATCATTCCTGTGAACCCGATCATCGAGGCAGCGAAGGAAGCGGGTGTTCAGTATTGCCACGTCGAGCAGGATTTGTCAGCAGATCCCATGGAAAGCATTCGCCGCAGCTTGAGCTATCTGCGCTCATAGAATCATCAATCCATCCCCACGATGAACAAAACGATCCACACCAAGAAGTTGCAACGAACGATTGGGAAAATCCAAAGGACGTAACTTGTTGCTCCGTTGGTTCAACTCAGCATCCACTCCACTATTCCATGTCCCCACTTAACAAGCGTTCATCACGTCGACAAGCCGGAGGCTTGAAAGCCATTAGCCGGTGGTTGAGCGGAGCGACACCACCGGACTGGATTCCGAAAAAGGCCAGCATCCCGGGGGGATGCAAGCCATGGCATGCTGCTCGTCTTGGTGTGCCCGATGGGCCCGCCGTCGTTGCTGGCATCCCTCCGGGATGCGGATCACGGGGCGCTGCGAACCGGTGGTGTCGCTTCGCTCAACCACCGGCTAATCGCTGAGAACCCTTCGGGTTCCAATGCCACCGCTCCATTTCTCCATTTCTCCACCGCTCCACCGCTCCACCGCTCCACCGCTCCACCGCTCCACCGCTCCCGGTTCGACCCATGATCCTCCAACGACTCCTACCGCTGCTCGCATTCTTCGCCCTGTCGTCCGCGCCGCATTCGGCTTCCGCCGCGGCCGCAGACGCCGCTCTTGATGACCGCGCTGTTCCTTACTACACCGGCACGGTCTATCCCACGCCGCAATCGGCGCAATACCGCGACGAGTTTTTGCCGTTGGCCAACGTCGGGCTGCTGCTCGGAAAGGACGTGGCACCGGAGGACCCGCGTGTGGCGGTGCTCGTCGAGCGCCTCCGGAGAAATGGCGCGCGGCCGCAGATCGTTGCGTCGGCGGAGGATCGCAGGGAGACGCTGATTCTCGTCGGGGAGACGGGCGCGCATGGGTCGTTGCTCGGAAAGCTGGCCGTTCCGGACAAGGCGGAAGGCTACCTGCTTCATTGCGCCAAAAACGGGACGCAGAACGTCGTGTTTCTGAAGGGCCATGACTTCCACGGGCTGCTGTGGGCCATCACCTCCTTCAACCAACTCATCACGGCGCAAAACGGACAGCCGATGCTTCGCGCGGCGAGCATTCAGGACTTCCCCGAGTTCCCAGGCATCCGCGCCTTTACGCCCTTCAAAGATGATGACCAGGCCACTGTGGCGTGGTTTGGAGTCAATGTTCTTCGTTCGAACGTGGTCATCTACCGCCAGCTTCGCAAACCGGCGGACTGGCGGCTACCGCTGCGCGACGAGACGCAGTTCAACGATTGGAAGGCCCGCATTCAGAAGATCGGCGCCCAACTCACGCCGCTGAAGATCGCGTGGTATGATTCGATCCTTCCCTTCAGCGGCCACGTTGGATTGGGGCAAGTAAGATCGAAGTCTGAGGAGGATTTTCAACTCGTGGTCAAAGCGGGACTGGCGCTGGCCGAGGCCGGGGGCAGTCTGTGTCTGCTGTATGACGACTACCGCTTCTTTCTCAGTCCCGAGGATGTTCGAGATTTTGGCAGTGCGCGCGAGGCGGACGTGTATTTCCTGAACAAGGTCTATGCGGCCATCTCGGCGAAGTATCCGAATTTCCGCATGCTCTTCATTCCGCCATTCTACTGGGGCGCGGGCGGGCCGGATGACACGACGACCTATGGCGAATCCAGAGACGCGTATCTCGCCGCCATTGGCCAGCATCTGCCCAAGGCGATCGACATCTACTGGTGCGGCCCGCGAGTGAAGTCCACCCAGGTGTCAGCGGAGCAGCTCGCTTGGTTCACGGGCCTCGTCCAGCGCAAGCCCGTCTTCTGGCAGAACGCCTGCGGCACCTATCACGGCAGCCCCTACTACGCCTATCCCGGCGAGCCGATGAAGGCCTGGCGTGACTGGTATGACGAGGCGTTCCTGCGGGGCATCTCCTTCTACGCTTACAATGGCGAGGACCCCTACATCAACCTGACGCTTTTTGACTGCCTGTGGAACCGCCGCGCCTATGACCCGGCGACTTCCGGCGAGATGGCGGCGAAGAAGCTTGCCGGCCCCGAGAACTACCCGAAGCTGGTCGAGGCTTTCAAAGCACTCGAAGTCATGGACGACTATGGCTGGTTCGAGCCGAGCGCCCTCGCCGCGCGGAATGTCGATCTCGTCCGCCAGCAGACCGAAAAGCTGACCGCGCTTTACGAAGCCGCGCCCCCGCTGAAAAGCCGCTGGCTCATGCTGGGGACCTACGTGGGATACCGGCAGAAATATTTCCAGGCGCTGCTGAAGAACCCCAACCTGAAGGAAGCGACTGAGGTGGATGCCCGTGTCCAAGAGCTGGCGCTGAAGGAAACGGAGACCGACGCCAAGGCTAGCGTGGTCCTGACGCCGAACCAATTCACCGCGGGCCGCCTGACGCAGTTCTACAGTTGGCGCGAAGTGCCTCGCCGCCATGTCATCTGGATCAACGGTGCCCAGTCCAGAGCACCATCTCTGCAAGCGACCTTCCCACTGGCCTATCCGTTGCGTGGGGACTCGGAGTTGATCCTCGCCGGCCTCGACGACAATGCGCCGGCCAACTGCCGCATCCGCATCCAGATGAACGGCAGCACCATCTTCGAAGGCGCGAATCCCTTCGCGCCGGACCGCTGGAGCACCCAGCGCTTTCCCGTGAAGGGGGCGATGCTGCGCGACGGCGTGCCGAACACGCTGCGCATCGAGAATCTCGAAAACTCCGACAATATGACCGGCGCACCGTGGTTCATGCTGAGCTACGCCGTCCTGCGGCCCGCGCAGTGAGTGAACTCAATCTGAGAAACAACATGCACCGCTATCCCTTCTGTCATCGAACCTACTGGGTGCTCCTGCTGCTGGGGCCGCTCACACTTTCCGCACTCGCTCAAGGTCAGGAACCGATCGTCACCATACCAGACACACCGTCGGCGACGGCCATCGCTGTGGGTGATCTCAATGGCGACGGTCGCGCGGATTTGGCGCTCGTTGAAGAGCCTCCGACGAAGGCTCAAACGAGCACTCCCGCGTTCCGCCTGCATCTGCTCTTCCAGAAGGACGGGAAGTTCGCCATGCCGGCGGACCAGACCATCGCGTTGGGCGAGACCAGGCCCTCTGGCCTCGCCATCGGCGACTTCGACGGGAACGGACGCAACGACCTCGCTGTGGGCCTCCGTGTGGAGCGAAGCCTTTCCCTTTTTCTCGGCTCCGAACGCTTTGAGAAAGAGCACCGGTCCCGCTACGGGAATGACTCTGGCGCGGGCGGCCTTTCCACCGGGCGCGTCAACAAGCGCGGCCTGGCAGACTTCCTCACCGGCGCGGCCTGGCGGCAGTGGCAGGGCAACGATCGATTCGGCGAGGCCTTCTTCGCCGGACCGGAACGCAATGACAACTGGCGCTCCACCCTGGCCGACATGGACCGCGACGGCACGGATGACGTCATCTTCACCACCTACTGGTCGGACAAGCTGGACGTGCCGGCGAACAACCGCATCCGAATTTACTTCGGGCCATTTCTGAAGATGCAGATTCTTCAGCCCGCCGACGCCGCCCAGGTCGTCACCCTGAACTCTCCTTTCACCGACAGCGACAAGCCGCTCCTCGGCCAGGTGATGGCGGGAGACTTGAATGACGATTCGCAGCTCGATCTGGTCGTGCCCGCTGCCGGACAAACCCTGGTATATCTTCAGAACAGCCCCGCTGGCTTCAGTGAAAACGCCAACCCCACCGTGATCCTGAAAGACGCCATGCCACTGCTCGTCACCGATCTGGACGGGGACAAGCTCTGCGACATCGCCTTTCTCCCGACCGATGCCAGCAAGATTACCATTTGGTTTCAGAAGAGGAACCAACCACTGACTGCCAAATCTGCCTCGGAGGCACCTCACCTCAAGATTCCCAAGCTGTCTGGCGTGGTTGCCTCGGGTGATGTCAATGGCGACGGCCGCCAGGAGATCTTCGCCGCCCAGACCGGCGGCGGACTGTCCATCTTCGCCCTTCCGCGATGAGGTGGGTGTGATGGCGTAACGCAGAACTAGAAATACATCACTCGACCAGTCCACGTTTCACTCACCACCGCCATGAAACGCATCACGCTCTTTCTTTGTCTATCCGCCGCCATTCAAGCCGCCGAACTCCGCATCGGCTCTTCGACCGTCAGCATCACGCCGGACAAGCCGGTGGCGCTCGCGGGGCAGTTTGGGACGCGCATTTCGCAGAGCGTCGAAGCTCCGATCATCGCCGCTGCGGTGGCGATTGAGTCGGTGGAGGGCGGCAAGGTGGCAGACCAGAGCATTCTCATCTCCTGCGACCTCGTGGGCATTCATCACTCGGTGCTGGCGCAGTTTCGGCAGCATCTGAAGCCGCTGTTGCCGGACTTTGATGTGCGGAAGGTCATCGTCTCCGCCACGCACACGCACACCGCGCCGGTGACCTCGGAAATTCTCGAGGAGACGCTCATCACCTTATCCGATTCCAAAGGACGGCGTCATGCAGCCGGCGGAATACACCGCGTTTCTCGTCGAGCGCCTGTCGCAGGCCGCCGTGCAGGCCTGGAAGAGCCGCAAGCCGGGTGGCGTGAGCTGGACGCTCGGATTTGCGCAAATCGGTGAGAATCGACGTTCCGTCTTCGCGGATGGTCACGCGCAAATGTATGCGAAGACGAATGATGCGCGCTTC
>JBIKYB010000322.1:0-5727 GCA_044355475.1 Prosthecobacter sp. | reverse complement strand
GCGAAATGACTTCCACGATCTTTCGCTGCACCAGCGCTCGAAAAAGCTGCCACGCACGCTTCTCGCACTGCGTCTTCGCGTTCGTCGTTTCGTGCGAATCGGTGATCAGTTTTCGCATCGCGGCGCAGGCATCGCCTTGGCGACTCAGAACCTGAAGCAGCATGCCGTGCGAAACTTGAAAACGCGACACCAGCGGCTCTGGCGAGGCGGATTGCAGCTTTTTGAAGGTGTCCTCATTCCAACCGACAAAACCTTCCGGTGGCTTCTTTTTGACCATCTTGCGCAGCTTCTTCACATCGCCTGCCGCCTTGGCTTCCATCTTGGCGTTTTCGATGATGTGCTCCGGTGCCTGGCACACGACGTAGCCCACATCATCATAACCGCGACGCCCCGCACGACCGGTGATCTGGTGAAAGTCACGAGCCGTGAGCGTGGCGACCTTTTCGCCGCTGTATTTGCTGAGTCGCGTGAGCAGCACCGTGCGAATCGGCACATTCACGCCGACGCCGAGTGTGTCCGTGCCGCAGATCACTTTTAGTAGGCCTCGCTGTGCCAGCTTCTCGACGAGCACTCGATACTTCGGCAGCAAACCGGCATGATGAATGCCCACCCCATGGCTCAGGTATTTTTTCACCTCCTTGCCATACGGGCTGGTGAACTTCGCCCCGGCCATGATTTCCTTGATGGAGGCCTTTTCGGCTGTTGAGCAGAAATTCAGGCTCATGAGGTCCTGCGCCGCTTGAGCGGCCTCATTCTGCGTGAAGTGGACGAGATAGACCGGCGCTTTGTTGGACTCCACCAGCTCTTGCAACGTCACATCGACGCCCGTTTGCACATAACTGAACTCCAGCGGCACCGGACGCTCATACGACGCCACGATGGTCGTCTCGGCTTTCGTCAACTGAGTGAGTCCATCTTTGAAGAAAGCCGATCCACCCATCGTGGCCGACATCAGCAGGAAGCGCGACTTGGTCATGGTGAGCAGCGGCACCTGCCAAGCCACGCCGCGTTCTTTGTCCGAGTAGTAATGAAACTCGTCCATGATGATCTCGCGAAACGGAGCCTCCGCACCATCGCGAAGGGCGTAATTGGCGAGAATCTCCGCCGTGCAGCAAAGGATCGGTGCCTTGCGATTCACCGTCGCATCCCCCGTGGCCATGCCGACATTGTCGGGACCAAAGTCGCGACACAGCGCCAGGAATTTTTCATTCACCAGCGCCTTGATCGGGCAGGTATAGACGGATCGCCGCCCCTTCGCGAGCGAGCGGAAATGCATCGCCAATGCCACAAGCGACTTCCCCGAGCCGGTGGGCGTGTTGAGGATCACGTTGCGATCATCAAACAGCTCCAAAATCGCCTCCTCCTGCGCTGGATAAAGTTCCAGCTTCTTCTCCGCCACATAATCCAGAAACGCCGCCAGCAGCTCGTCATTCGAGCATTCAGGAGATTTCGGAAGTCGGCGCAGCAGCGGGTGGTCGGACATGGGGCGGCCATTCATCGCACATCAATCACACGGTGCGAGCATGGCTAAGCGATCTTGCCGTTTTTTGGACCATAGAAGGACATGGACTCCAATCAGTTGGAACATTCATGCAGCCGTACTCCCGGATGCACCACGCTAAACGTTCAGCGCTCTTACCGCTCCTTCTTCGAGTTCGACGGCGCGTTGAGGAACTTGCGCATGTCGTTGAAGATGCTGTCCGGGCCTTCCTGCTGTTGGGCGTGCGTGTGCATGCCTTCAAACCAGGTTTGCGTGCTCGGTGAGTGCGCTTTGGCCACGGCGAGCAGGAGTTCCAGCGTGATCGGCACCGGCTGGCCGGTGTGGATGGCGGCGGAGAGGGCAAGCTCGGCGGCACGGTCAAAGACCCACTTCAAATCGGCTCCTGAGAAGCCGTTGGTCGCCTCAATGAGCTCGGCGTTGTCGAATTCGGCGATGGGTTTGTCTTTGGCGAACAGCTCAATGATTTGAGCGCGGGCCGGCGCGTCTGGCGGTGGCACAAAGATGGCTTGATCGAAGCGGCCGGGACGACGGAAGGCAGGATCAAGCGCCCAGGGCTGGTTCGTGGCTCCGATGACCAGGATGCGCTGGTTTTCGCTGCGGATGCCGTCCATCTCGTGCAGGAACTGGTTCACCAGATTGCGCATCTGGCTTTCACGGATCTGGCGGCGGTCCTGGGCCAGGGAGTCGAGATCGTCGAACACCAGCACGCAGGGTGCGTTGGCGCGGGCAGTTTCGAAGATCTGATGCAGATTGCGCTCGGTGCTGCCGAAGTAGGGGTCGAAAATCTCATGCAGGCCCACGGCGAGGTAGTTGCATGGCACTTCGCCCGCGACCGCGCGCAGCATGAGGGTCTTGCCACAGCCGGGCGGGCCGTAAATGAGGATGCCGCCGCCGGTTTTGCGACCGTAGGCCTTGTACAAATCAGGAAACTGGAGCGGGTAGGTGATCTTGAGACGAATCTCCTCCTTCAGCTCCTCCATGCCGCCGACATCGGCGAAGGTGACGCGACCACGCTCAGGATCACCGGGCGCGTAGAAGGTTTCTGGACGCCAGTCGTAAGGCGGTTCATCGAAGGGATCGTCGAAAAACTCATCCTGATCGTTGCCGGAGGGGGGAGGCTCTTGATTCACCGGCTCAGGCGCTGGGGCAGGGGCGGTCTTGCGTGCATCACGGGCGGTGCGGCCTAGCTCACGCTCCAGCGCGGGATCACTCATGGTGCCGTCGATCTGCGCGGCACGGTCAAAGTGTTCGATGGCCTTCGCTCGGTCTCCTTCGCTGAGGAATACACGGCTGAGCAGCAGATGCGCCTGCACATTGTCCGGCTCAAGGAATAGCACACGCTCAGCGCGAACGGCGGCCCCTGAGGTATTGCCTTCCATGAACGAAACTTTGGCGATGCCGAGCTGCGCGTCGGTCTGCTCCGGGTCTTGTTCCAGCGCACGGGTGAAGATCTCCCGCGCCTCGTCCAGATGCAGCTCCTCCAGGCAGGCACGGCCATAAAGCAGCAGCAGCGACAGGTTGTTCGGCGACTGGTTGAGGGCGTCGCGAAGGGCGGAGGAGTTTGGCATGGGGGATTTAAAGCTCAGACAGCCACAAGCACTGCCTTGATGAGATTTAAGACCGCACGGAGCGTGCCGCCAATGATTTCTTGGCGAGTAACGTTTGCCCTATCAGCTACATCCCCACATCCGGCTCCGGTTTGTAGGTGCCAGAGCCGACGAGACGCTCAAAGATGGGAGACGCCATCAAGGTGGTGACGACGGCCATGATGACCAGCGTGGCGAAGAGGCCCTCCGAGATGATGCCGCGCTGAAGGCCGATGTTGATGATGATCAGCTCCATGAGGCCGCGGGCGTTCATGAGGATGCCGATGCCCATGGCTTCACGGTTGGAGATGCCCGTGGCCTTGGCGGCGAGCGTGCAGGCCAGCCATTTGCCCATGACGGCGGCTACGAGCACCGCTAGGCACATGCCCCAGAGGAACCAGGTGTTCAGCAGGCCGATCTTGGTGTTGAGGCCGGAGTAGGTGAAGAACAACGGCAGGAGCAACGCGACGGCCAGCGGCTGGATGCGGGCGCAGAGGTCACGCACCATGATGCCGCGCGGCATCGCCGCGCCCATGACGAAGGCACCGAAGACGGCATGCAGGCCGATCATGTCGGTGAACCAGGCTCCGAGGGACATCAGGGCGATTCCGATGACGAGCCCGGCATCCGTGAGTTTTTCATCATTGATGAGCAGCGAGGAGAATTTGGCGAGCAGCGGACGAATGACGATCAGCGTCAACGCGACGTAGCCGACCGCGCCGCCGATGTTGTAAAGCGCGCCGCCGATGTTGTCGTCAAAGCTGGCGAGCACGACGGCAAGGAGAATCCAGGCCGTGGCATCGTCGATGGCACCGGCTCCGATGGCCACGGTGCCCATCGTGGTGCCAGTGAGACCTTTGAAGTGGATGATGCGGGCCAGCATCGGGAAGGCGGTGATGCACATGGAAGCACCGAGGAAGAGCATGGCTTCCATGAGCGAGGTCTTTTCTGGAAATAGCTTCGTGTAATGGTAAAACACCCACGCGAGTCCTGCGCCGAGCACAAACGGCGTCGCCATGCCGGCGACGGAGACGGCGATGCTGCTCTTCACGCGCTTGCTGACGATGTCCACGCGGAACTCCATGCCGACGATGAACATGTACAGCGCCAAGCCGAGCTGGGAGGCTGGGAAGAGGTAACAGGAGGTGTCACGGAGCTTTTGAGTCTTGTCCCACGGGAACAGCCACTGCTGCCACTCCGGCGCGAGCAGGCCAAACAGCGACGGCCCGAGCAAAACCCCCGTGATCATCTCCGCGACGACCTGCGGCTGGCCAAATTTCGCTGCGATGGCTCCCACCACGCGACACGCGAGCAGGATGATGGCGATCTGAAGGAAAAATTGGACGGCTAGGGAGACGTTGTTCATGAGGGATCAGTAATTGAGTGTGAGCATCAGGTAAGCGAAATCAGCGTCATCGCTGGCACCGGTGTCGGCGAGATAGGCTCCAGCGAAGAAGTGCGAGTAACCAAACAGCATGTCGAGATGCTGCGTGAGTTTGGCGTTGATAGTGAAATCGAGTTCGCAACCGGCGTGGCTGTTGGCGTTGGGATTGATGTTGCGGACACGCGTGGTGCCGTTTGCGCGATACCACGCGTCACCGGTGGTGGTGAGCCAGAAGGAGTGAAAGTCGAGCGTGGTCTTCACCTTCGCATGCGGCTGCGCGGCGAGGCGCAGCACGAGGTTGTGCATGTTTTGCCACGAGAAGGTGTCCATCAAGCCATAGGGTGGATGATTCGTGGGGAAGAGGTTCTGGAAAGTGTGAACACGACCGTCATTGGGATCGCTGTCGCCGCTGCCGGCGCTGTATTCGAGGGCGAGACGTGGTTTCCACGCGGACTTGAGCCAGTTGTAGCCGCCTTCGAGATGGTAGGCATACGCGCTGAGCGGACGACCATTCACCTGGCCGCTCTGGCCGGTGAGCTCGACAGTGTAGTCCCATCCGGCGAGTTTCAGCGGGTCGCCTTTAAAGCGTGTGCCCAGCGTGATGAAATCCGTGCCGCCGGTGAAGGATTCTTCATGCAGATGGAAGGCGTAAAGGTCGGTGGCTTGAAACGGCAGGAACTGGCTGCTGAAGTAGAGGCCGCTGAAGAATTGCTGGCGCACATCGCCGTTGCCGAGCCAGTCGGAGCGGTTGAACTCGGATTCGTGGATGCGCACGACGCTGGAGGTGAAGGCGTCGATCCACCACGTCGGCGCTTGATAGTGCAGTTTCACCGCATCAAAGGTGCGGCTGAAGTTGAGCCACTCCAGCGGGCCGACGAGGCGCTCATCACCATAGGCGAGCACCTGACGCCCGACTTTGAGGCTGAGGTGCTGCGGATCGCCGAGTTCGATGCTGGCGAGGCGTAGATCGAAGGCATCATCTCCCTCCGCGCCATTTTGCAGCGGGATGTCGGCGCGTTTGGAGAAGGATTCGCGCACATCCTGGCCCTGCACGGTGAATTTGAGCCATTCCACCGGCTGCCACTCGACGCCGAGACGGATGCGATGCAACAGCCAGGAGTCATCGGTCACCGCGCTGCGGTTGTTGTCGAAGTCATAGACGTTGTGACGCATCTCGCCGCGCACCCGGGCCTGGAAGTTCCATTTGCACTGGTCGGCGATGCCTTCTGCGGCCAGTGGAGCGGCGGAAAGGGCAA
>JBIKYB010000076.1:0-18262 GCA_044355475.1 Prosthecobacter sp. | reverse complement strand
GCCAGTTCGCCATTGCCCGCGCCTACAAGTGCAGACTTGTGGACGATGAAGAAGGCGGTGCCCATGGTGATCGCCAGCATCAGGGCGGCGAAGCGGGTGAACAGGCCCGCGATGAGAAGCGCGGAGCAGACGACCTCGGCGAAAACCGCGAGGCCAGCGCTCACATTTCCCGGCAGGCCGAGCAGTCCGTTCATTTTTTCCGCCGTGGCAGCGAAGCCGAGCATCTTGCCGCGGCCATGCAGCAGCAGCATGGAAAAGCCGAGAGCAATGCGCAGGATGAGCAGGCCGCAGTCGGGAGACTTTGGCATGAAGGACAGCTTCAGGATCTTGAGCATGAGTGTGTTGGGTTCGGGATTAAGCGGGGATTCAGCCAAAGCATGGTCATGCCCCGGCCTCGCCGACAAGCCTAAAATCCAAGGAGTGGGAGCTTCCAGCTCCCACGGTGGGGCCAAGATGGCCCCACTCCTCATCCCAGCGCCGCCATCATCTCTTTGAGCTTCGCCAGCTTCTCCTGCCAGTCGGTCTTCCGCTGCTGATGCTCGTCGAGCACCTTTTGCGGGACTTTGGAGGTGAAGTTTTCGTCGGCGAGCTTGGCGGTGACCTTTTCGAGCTCGGATTCGACTTTGGCGATCTCTTTGCTGACGCGGGCGCGCTCGGCTTCCACGTCGATGAGGCCATCGAGCGGGAGGAAGATGGTGCCCAGCGGGGTCAGGGCGCTCGGTGTGCCCTTCGTCGGGACGAAGGCGGCATCGACATCGAGAGGCTCGGCGTTCAGGAGGATGCGCAGGACCTCGATCTCGTGGTCGGGCAGTTCCTGGCTTGGCTTGAGGACGAAACGGACGCGCTTGTTGATGTTGAAGGTACTCTTCAGGCCTCGGCCCAAATTGACGGCTTCATACTTGTCGTTCGCGGTCTTTTCGTCCTCGGGGAGGATGCCGAAGTGGGCGAGTTCGTCTTCATCCAGCGGTTCCGGCCATGGGGCGAACATGATGCTCTTGCCACCTTGTTTTCCAGGCAGGTCGTCATTGAAACCCATGCCGTGCCACAGCTCTTCGGTGATGAACGGCATGAACGGATGAAACAGGCGCAGGGTGTGTGCGAGCACGAAGTCGATGACGGCGAGAGTGTTCGCCTTGCGCTTCTCGTCGCTGCCTTGGAGCACAGCTTTGGAGGCTTCGATGTACCAGTCGCAGTATTCGCTCCAGAAGAAGCGGTAGAGCGTGGCGGTGGCATCGCTGAATCGGTATTCTTCTAAAGCAGACGTGACTTCGTTGATCGCTGCGTTGAGCCGCAGGAGAATCCATTTGTCGTCTGATGAGAGAAGTGCTGGACTGATCTCAGCCTCAACTGCGTAGTAGGGCACAGGTGGTGCACTGCTATCGTTGCTAGCAAGTGGAGGGTTCTGCATCTGGCGGAAGCGGGCGGCGTTCCAGAGCTTGGTGCAGAAGTTGCGACCCAGCTCGACGTTCTTTTCGTCGAAGCAGATGTCCTGGCCCAGCGGGGCGCTGCGCATGATGCCGAAGCGCAACGCATCCGCGCTGTAGCTGGCGATGAGCTCCAGCGGATCGGGCGAATTGCCGAGCGACTTGGACATCTTGCGGCCCTGCTTGTCGCGGATGATGCCGGTGAAATAGACGTTCTTGAACGGCATCTTCTCCATGTACTCGTAGCCAGCCATGATCATGCGGGCGACCCAGAAGAAGATGATGTCCGGTCCCGTGACGAGATCGGTCGTGGGGTAGAAAGCCTTCAACGTGGAGGTCTTCTCCGGCCATCCCATCGTGGCGAAGGGCCACAGCCAGGAGCTGAACCAGGTGTCGAGGACGTCGGGGTCTTGGGCGAGCGAAGACACGCATCCTAACAGTTGTCCTCCATGTGGGTAACGTTTGGCAAAGTCAGACTCAATTGGATGATCCTGTCTTTGAATCGCAGCAGCAAGACTTCCAAGAAGTTCGTCTGCTTGCTGACTGCTACTGAGGATTCGACAAGGAGATGCCAAGCTTTCGCCGGTTTCGATATGGACATCGGCCTCGATCCCAGCCTGCTGAATCAGCATTTGAAGGTGACCGACGATCTTATCGTCCCAAATCTCACGCATTTCCGGGTTTTGATGTTCCTGCCATGTCAGACTCCACACCGGAATCCGATGCCCCCACCACACCTGGCGGCTGATGCACCAGTCCTGCAGGCCGGTCATCCAGTGGTCATAGACCTTCGCCCAGCGGTCGGGGTGGAATTTCATCTCGCCGTTAGCCACGACGGCCTGGCTTTCCTTCACACTCGGGTATTTGAGGAACCACTGCTCGCTCAGGCGGCTCTCGATGGGCACGTCGGCACGTTCGGAGTAGCCGAGGTTGTTCTGATAGGGCTCCTCTTTGACGAGGCTCCCAATCTCCGCGAGCAGCCCAGCGGCACGTTTGCGGGCGGCGAAGCGCTCCATGCCGGCGAGGTCCTTGCCAGCGAGTTCGTTGAGCACGCCGTTCGGATGCATGACATCGACGGCGGGCAGGTTGTGACGCTGCGCGATCTCAAAGTCGGCCTTGTCATGCGCAGGTGTGACCTTCAGCACGCCGGTGCCGAAGGTGAAATCGACATGCTCATCGGCGATGATCGGCAGCAGCGCCTGGTCTTCGACCGGCAGCGGACGGCGGACGTGTTTGCCGATGAGATGGGCATAGCGCTCATCCTTCGGATTCACGGCGATGGCTTGGTCGCCCGGGATCACTTCAGGCCGCGTGGTGGCGATGGTAAGCCAGGTGCCGGGTTCCTCGACGACTTCGAGTTTGAAGTGATACATGATGGCATTTTGCGCCTTCATGACGACCTCCTCATCGCTGAGCGCGGTGAGAGAGGAGGGGCACCAGTTCACCATGCGCTTGCCACGGTAGATGAGGCCCTTTTTGTAGAGATCGACGAACACGCGCATGACGCAGGCGTTGTAGTCGTCGTCAAAGGTGAAGCGCTCGCGGCTCCAGTCGCAGGAGGCGCCGAGTTTCTTGAGCTGCTCGATGATGATGCCGCCGTGCTTCTCCTTCCACTCCCAGATCTTCGCCACCAGGCCCTCGCGGCCGAGATCGTCGCGGTGCTTGATGACGCCCTGCTTTTTGAGCGTCTTCTCGACGACGTTTTGCGTGGCGATGCCGGCGTGGTCGGTGCCGGGCAGCCAGAGCACTTCCTTCCCGAGCATGCGGGCGCGGCGGGCGAGGATGTCCTGGATGGTGTTGTTCAGCACATGGCCGAGCGTGAGGATGCCCGTGACGTTCGGCGGCGGGATGACGATGGAGTAAGCCGGGCGCTTCTCGCTCACACGAGCGGGATCGGCTTCAAAGCATTTGTCATCCAGCCAGCGCTGATACCAGCGGGCTTCGACATCGGCTGGCGTGTAGGTCTTTTCGAGTTCAGGCATAAAAGGGGCGCGAAGATGGGGGAAAGTGGCCGCTTTGCAAACGCCGAGGCGCATGTAAGCATGCCGCCCCATGAGCGCAGCGACCTCTCCCGGCACAGCACCCCAAGGCGACACCTATCGCCAGGGCATGATGTTCGTCGTCGCCCTGGCCTTTCTCACTGCCATCGGTCTCGTACTGCCGCATGGCGACAGCGGTGAGGCTTTTCGCGACTGGTTGTTGACGCAGACACTGTTTTGCGTGGTGATCATCGCCCTGTGGGCCGTCGTGATCATTGAAGGCCTGCTCGGGCTGTTTTTCGCCCACGATGCCTGGCCTGCTCGGCTGAAACGCCTGCTGCTCACGTCCTTGGTGCCGCCGCTGCGCATGATCACCGCCAGCAGCACGTCACGCGGCTGGCTCTGGCTGCCGGGAGCCGGCTGGAAGCCCACGGGCGAGGAAACGTCCGAAAAACTCGAGCAAAAACTCGCCTTGCCGATGGTCGTGCTCACGCTGCTTGTCCTGCCCGTGCTCGGCGCCGAACTCACCGGTGGCGAGACTATGGACAATCACCCGCGCCTCGCCCTGGCGACCCATTTGACCACCTGCGTCATCTGGATCGGCTTCACCGCTGAATTTCTCTGGATGGTGGCCGCCGCGCCGAACAAGCTGACCTACTGCCTCAAGCACTGGATCAATCTCGTCATCATCCTGCTGCCGCTGGTGGCCTTCCTGCGGGTGCTGAACGCCTTCCGCTTCGCTCGCATGATCCGCGCTGGCAAACTTCTCCGCGCCTATCGCCTGCGTGGCCTTTGGACGCGGCTCTGGCGGTTGGCCCTGCTCTTCAACCTCTTCGACCGCCTCCAGCAGCGCGATCCGGCGAAATACTGCGCTGCTTTGGAGAAGAAGATCTCGGATATTGAGGAAGAGCTGGCAGAGCTGCGCATCAAACTGGCAACGCACCGAAGCAAGACGTCGGTTAACTCACTCGATCCCGAAGGGATCAAAGAGGGTAGCCAGGGGCAAGGCTGAGGCACGAAGCCGCCGCCCCTGCTCACTGCCCCAGGCTCAAATATTCACGCACAGTGTGGTTCATCGCGCGCCGCGCCGGTGGGAAGCACTCTGCCACTTTTTCAAAGGTCTCCTGCAGCGCGAACTCCTCCGCCAGCACATGCTTGCGGGCGGAGTCGAGATGGCTGACGACCACCTGCTCGTAATAATCCACATCCGGCGCGCCACGACGTTCCGCACGGCGATGCAGGAAGTCAGGATAAAGGCAAGTCAGCACCAGGAACTGATTCGCGCATTGCACATGCAGGAAGAACTTGTGATGCCTGCTCGCGCTCTCGATGGCCTCCAAATAATCGACGCTGTACATGCTGTCGATGCTGTGATTGATGTCCTGTGGCCCCTTCGTCGGTGTGCAGCCGAAGTCCGCGCACACCACCGCCATGTAATCCGCCACTGCCATCTCCTTGATGCCGAATTCCTTCAGCGAATGCCGCACCACGATGAAGAAGAACAGCTCGGGCGACAGCAGCGTCGCCCTGCGTGAGACAACGACGGCGTCAAAGAGCTTGTCGTTGTCGAGGATGATCGGCACCGCGTCCGGGTCGTCCATCATGGCCTTGAAGCCCTCTTTTCCGCGCTCCGTGAGGGCCAGCGTGTCGCGGATGAAATTCCAATCCGTCGGGGTAAAACGGAACCAGCAGCCAGGGCGAGGGAAGCGCGTCATGGAGATTAAGTTTGAACTGTCATCTACCTTTAGCATAAGCAGTGCCACTTGAGTTGATCGTTTGGAAAGGGCCTCTTGAGTGAATGTTCAAACACAGCCACACGAACTCATAAAACCCTTTGGCGCACTCACGCTTCGTGCTAAGCACGCCCATGCCCAGAACCGACGGACGCGCCCCAGACCAGCTTCGCAAGATTGAATACATCCTCGACGTCGCCCCGCACGCCGCGGGATCGGTACTTATCGCCTTTGGCAACACCCGCGTCATCTGTACCGCCCGCATCAATGAAGAGGTGCCGCGCTGGATGAAGGTGCAGGGCGTCAAAGGCGGCTGGCTCACCGCTGAGTACTCGATGCTCCCGTATTCCACGCTGGAGCGAAAAGATCGCGAAAGCTCACGCGGCAAGCCCGATGGCCGCAGCACTGAAATTCAACGCCTCATCGGCCGCAGCCTCCGTGCCGTCGTCGATCTCGAAAAACTCGGCCCACGCACACTCTACGTCGATTGCGACGTGCTCCAGGCCGACGGCGGCACCCGCACCGCCGCCATCACCGGCGCCTGCATCGCCGTCTCCATCGCGTTCAACCGTCTGCTCGAAAAAGGCAAGATCACCCGCCAGCCGCTCAAGAAAAAGCTCGCCGCCGTCAGCGTCGGCATCGTGAAAGGCGAGACGCTGCTCGATCTCTGCTACACCGAAGACGCCGCCGCTGATGTCGATAGCAATATCGTCCTGACCGAAGACGGCGAGTTCGTCGAAATCCAGGGCAGTGGCGAAGAGGCCACCTTCACCGAGGCGCAGCTTCATTCCATGCTCGAATACGGCCGCAAAGGCATCAAGGAGCTCGTCGCCATCCAGGACGAGGCCATCACCAGCGCCATGAAGCCCGCCGAAGGCAAGGATCTGCAGAAGCTGGCCGAGTTTTTCGGCAAACGCTGAACCGCGTTGTTTGCAGTTGTTTGCAATCGTTGACGGTGGTTTGCGATGGTTGCCAACCACTGCAAACTATAGACAACAACTGCCAACCACCGCAAACCCATGACGGCCCTGCTCCTCGATCCCATCTACCAGCAGCATGATCCCGGTCCGGGTCATCCTGAAAGCATCCAGCGCCACGTCGCCATCACCAAAGCGCTCACGGAGGCCGGTCTCGTCACCAAAACGCAGTCCATCGCGCCTCGGGCTGCCTCGGTGGATGAAATCGCGCTCTGTCATGATCGCGGTTACATCGTCACGGCCAAGGAAGATGTCGAATCTGGCTTGGAAGACCTCAGCACCGGCGACACGTCGATTTGCCCACGATCTTATGATGTGGCGATTCAAGCCGTCGGTGGTGTTTTGAACGCCGTTGATGCTGTGTTCGCTGGCAAGGCCAAGAACGCCTTCTGCGCCGTGCGACCACCGGGTCATCATGCACGACCGGCGCAAGGCATGGGCTTCTGCTTGTTCAACAACATCGCCATCGCCGCGCGTCATGCGCAGAAGCGGCACGGCGCGCAGAAGATCGCCATCGTTGATTGGGACGTGCATCATGGCAACGGCACGCAGGACATCTTTTATGAGGACGGCAGTGTCTTCTTCGCCAGCACGCATCAGAGTCCGCTTTATCCCTTCACCGGGCATGCGGATGAAACTGGCAGCGGAAAAGGCAGAGGCAGCACCTTGAACGTCCCCTTCCCCGCCCGCACCGGCATGTCAGACATCGGCGCGGCCTTCACCGACCGACTCCTGCCCGCCATCGACCAGTTCAAACCCGATTTGATCCTCATCTCCGCCGGTTTCGACTCCCGCATCGACGATCCCCTCGGCCAGTTCCGCCTGACCGACGATGATTTCGTCACGCTGACCAAACTCCTCCTCGAATCCGCCGCCACACATTGCCAGAACCGCCTCATCTCCGTGCTTGAAGGCGGCTACAACCTCAAAGGACTCGCCAGCGCCGTCACCAGCCACGTTGGAGCGCTGTTGTGATCAAGGCCGCGTCTCCGGCAGATAAAACCGGCCCATGTGCTCCAGGATCTTCGCGCGCAGCTCTTCGCCATCGATCTCGCCATTGTGGCGGAAGATGACCTCTCCACCGGGAGCGACGACGAGCGTGTGCGGAATCGGGCCGGGCCACTCGGGATCGAGCGCCTGAATCAGCGCCTCGCTGCTGGCCTCGTTGAAGAGGTAGGCGTTGCCCTTGCGGCCTTCCGCTTTGAGCGAGGGCTTCAGCTTCTCCGGCACGATGGCGTTGTGCTTTTCGAGGAAGGCTTTCACCGCAGGCAGCTCCTTCGGGTCATCCATGCTGATGCTGATGAACTCAAAGTCGCGCAGGCCGAACTTGCGCGAGGTGGCGACGAGTTCAGGAAATTCCTTTACGCACGGCCCGCACCACGTCGCCCACACATTGAAGAGGCGGACTTTCTTCGTGTCGTTCTTACGCAGTGCGGCTACGCCCTTCGCATCGATCCATTCGACCTCCACCTCGCCCTTCTCCCATTTGTCGTTGTCAGTGATGACTTGATCCCGTTTGCCGAGCCACTTGGTGGAGCAGCCGTGTGGTTTTGTGACCTCCATGGGCACCGGTTTGCCATCCAGCAGCGCTTCGATGGCGTTGCGGGCATCAGGAGAAGTCACCGTGGCCTCATCCGCGTAGCGCGAGTCATCTAGCCAGCCCTGGTAGCGAAGTTTGCGCTCCTGGTCGAAGATCATGACATGCGGCGTGGCCAGGCAACCGTAAGCGAGTGCCGTCTTCTGCGTGTCGCCGTCATAGAGGTAGTCAAAGTTGAACTTCTGCTCCTCTGCGTGGCGCTTCATCTCGGGGAAGCTGTCGTTGTACTTCGAGTAACCGAGTTCATCAGGCCGCAGTGCGGCGGGATCATTGGGATTGATCGCCACGAGCTTCAATCCTTTGCCCTTGTAGTCCTTAACCAGCTTCTTGATGCGCCCTTCGACCGCCTGCGAGGTGGGGCAGTGGTTGCTGAGAAAGGCGATCATGAGCAGATCGGCGTCCGCGTAGTCCTTGAGCATGTGTTTCTCCTCGTCGATGCCGATCAGCTCGAAATCCGGCGCCGCGTCGCCGATTTTCAGCTCATGAAATCCCTCGGGCATGCCCGATTTCTTCGCCTTCGGCATTTCGGCATTCGCGAAGGCCGGAAGCAGAGCCACCAGCAGGGAAACAGCGAGCTTGTTCATGGTCGTGATCATTCGGGTTTGGCGGCCTGGCAGTTCCAGCACAGGTCAAACGAGGCCGGATTGGATTCTTTGCACGCGGGGCAGAGCCATTCTTCAGACGAGGAGGGCTGGGGAGAGTGGTATGAACGGAGCAGGGCGCTTGCCTGGTCATAATCGGCATCGTTCAGCAGACACAGTGTCGGCTGAAGCGGCATGATGAAGATGTTGGTGAGTTGCGCGGTCGTTTCATTGCGAATGAAGCAGGGGATCTCAGCCTCATCGAGGATCGACTTGTAATAGCCAAGCCGGGTGGAATCCAAACTGGTCAACAGGTCGCGCATACACGTCAGTGCTTAGACCTCAAACTCATCCGCCGGATCAAACGGCGGCATCGGCACGTTGATGATCTTCAACTTGCCCACAGCCCGATGCACGCAGCCGGGCCGGATCATCACCGTGGTCATTGGCTTGAGCGGAATGATCTGCCCGTCCGCCTCCAGATGGCCCTCGCCTTCGAGGACGATGTAGATCTCCGTCATCTTCTCGTGGTAGTGCGCCTTGGAGTCCGCGTGGATGTCCGTGAGATGCACGGTGGCGAGCGTGTTCCAGTCTTCCTTGAACGCACGTCGCGCCTGGCCGCAAGGACAGGGCGTGGGCGGAATTTCATCAAGCTGGGCGACGGCGAAGCGGGGGGAGGACATGAAATGACGAATGAATAAATTCGAATGACGAATGGTTACTGGCGGCGGTGCTTTTTGGCTAAGGTCGCCGCATCACGGGCGGCGTGCATGACATAGAGGATGCGAACGCCCGTGTTGTCTGGAAGAGGGCGGTAGTAGATGAGGTAGTTCGGGTATTCGGTGACGACGAACATGCGGATGCCTTTCAGCGAGCGTCGGATTGGGTGACGCTCGGTGCCCATCATTGGATCGAGAGCGAGTGTTGCATAGGTTGCTTCGATCTCCGCCAAAACGCGGTCGGCTGCCGCCTCATTGTCCATAGCGATGTAGTTGGCGATTTCCTGCACATCAACCGCCAGGACATCGGGATGAATGTCCACCGTGGGATCAGGCATGGGATGCGACAGCTCGAACCCTGCGAACGTGTTCCCTGGCCTTGGCCATGACTTGCTGCCGCCAGTCTTGCGGCAATGGCACAAACGGGCCTTGATCCCGCTCCTCCAGGAGGTCTTCGAGGCTTTCCTGAGCCGACTTCTTCTGCACGGCTTTTTCCATCACGCGTTTGACCAGATCATCTGGAACAGGGATGAATGATCCCTGGTCCCGTTCTTCGAGAACGTCTTCCAGAGGCGCTGGATGACTGAGTGAGGCGTTGGTGCTCATGAGCAGAATCTACTCTGTTGCTTCCCGGCGGGAAACCTTTTTTACAGCGCTGCCAGAGCCGCTGCGGCGACTTCTGCCGTCTGTTCCAGGTCATCGCGGCTGTGGGCCATGCTGATGAAGCCGGTCTCGAACTGGCTTGGCGCGAAGTACACGCCGTGGTCGAGGCAGTGGTGGAAGAATTTGCGGAAGGCGGCGAGATCGGAGGTTTTGGCGTCCTGGAGGTTGTGGACTTCTTTCTCGGTGAAAAACAGGCAGAACATGCTGCCTTTGCGATACAAGCGGTAATTGAGGCCCTTCTTCTTGAGCACGTCGAGCACGGCGGTTTCCATGATCTGACCGAGGTTTTCGAGCAGGGCATAGCCGTTTTTCTTCTCCAACTCGCGAAGCTGGGCCAAACCAGCAGCCAAAGCGACGGGATTGCCGCTGAGCGTGCCAGCTTGATACACCGGGCCAAGCGGCGCGAGGTGATCCATGATGTCGGCACGACCACCGAAGGCTCCGACGGGCAATCCGCCGCCGATGACCTTGCCGAGGCAGGTCAGATCGGGCGTGATCTTCTCCAACTCCTGCACGCCGCCTTTGGCGAGTCGGAAGCCGGTCATGACTTCGTCGAAAATGAGCAGCGCACCGTGCTTGGTGGTGATGTCGCGCAGTTTTTGGAGGAAGCCTGGCTTTGGCAGGATGAGGCCCGCGTTGGCGGGATACGGCTCAACGATGACGCAGGCGATTTCGTGGCCTTGTTTCTCGAAAAGCTCTTCCAAAGCCGCTTCGTCGTTGAAAGGCAGCACGCTCGTCAATTCGGCGAAAGCTTTCGGCACGCCAGCGCTGTCGGGATTGCCGTGGGTGAGCGCTCCGCTGCCTGCGGCGACGAGAAGGCTATCGGAATGGCCGTGGTAGCAGCCGTCGAATTTCACGAGGCGGTCGCGGCCAGTGAAGCCACGCGCGAGGCGGATGGCAGACATGGTGGCCTCGGTGCCGCTGCTGACCATGCGCACTTTTTGAATGCTGGGCACCCACTCGCAGATCGTCCGGGCCATCTCGACCTCGAAGAGATTGGGAATGCCGAAGCTGACGCCGTCCTTGGCGGCGTTATGGATGGCTTCGATTACCGGAATCGGCGCATGGCCGAGAATGGCTGGCCCCCAGGTGCCCACGTAGTCGATCATGCAGCGGTCATCCACGTCGTAGATGCGGCAGCCTTTGGCGCGCTTCACGAAGAAGGGATCGCCGCCGACGTTGCGAAAAGCGCGCACGGGCGAGTTCACGCCGCCGGGGATGTATTGCTTGGCGAGATCGAAGAGCTTGGTGGAAAGGGGTCCGTTGGGCATGGCTGGTGGATTCGTGATGCCTCACGATGCCACATTAAGCAAGCGTCTTGCTCTCACCGCCCCTCGAACCGGTCACGCCCTTTTGCCAGCGCCTCGATCTTGCGGTCGGCGATGCTGCGTTTGAGCATCCAGAAGCCGCAGTCGGGGTGGATGAACTTCACGCGGCCTGCGCCGAGCTTGTTCTCGGCGGCTTCGATGCGGCGGGCGATTTCATCGGCGGACTCGATGTGGTTGACCTTGATGTCCACGACTCCGAGACCGACGCCGATTTTGGGATCGAGTTCCTTGAGCGCGTCGAGATCGGCGGCAGGACGATGCGCGAGTTCGAGCACGAGGTGATCGGCACGCAAAGAATTCAAAAATGTGATGAGCGCATACCATTCACCTTTTTGGATGGTCTGGCCGCCGTAATTGCCGAAGCAGAAATGCACGGCTTTCGTGCCTTTGACGGCATCCAGCACGCGATTGATGCCCGCAGCGGCGATGGGAGCATCGGCGGGATTGCCGGGAATATTGGCTTCATCGACTTGCACACAGTCGCAGATCAAATCAGCCGCTTGAGCGGCCAAAGCGTCGGCGATGGCCATGTTGAGCGCGGCGAAGTTGTTGTAATGCGTGTCCAGCAGCGTGCGGGCGAGCATGTAGGGGCTGGTGAGCGTGAACTTGAACGGTCCACCAGCCACTTTGCCCGCACGGGCGCAGTCTTCGGCCAGATTGAGCACGCCTTCGGTGATGGGACCGCGCACGACGGCGGCAGGCTTGCTGCGGAAGGCCATCTCATGCTTGGCGCGAAACGCGGCGGTGTCTTCACGGCCCACGCGGCTGTCGATGCCGCCGAGCTTGTGGACGAAATACTCAATCATGCCGTTCGTGTCGGGATGATTGACATCGAAGCGGTACAACTCCCCGTCCGTCGGCAGATCAATGCCTGCCTGGCGTTGCGTGTCGAAGACGACGCGTGTGGCGTCGATCACAGCTTGTTCGCTCGGCAGCGCGGAAAGCCAGTCTGGAACAGGGTAGGAGCCGACGGTGGTTGTTTGGATCATCCCTGAGTGTGGAATGCAGAGCGCGGAATGGGAATGCGCGGGTGCGATTGTCCAAAGGCGCGGAGGATTCGGCCATGGGGAAGTTCGCAGTTCTCTGTTCGCTGTTGGAACTGAGAAAGGCGAACCGAGAACTACCGCTCCTTCTTCGGGCCTTTGCCACGCACGCTCATGCGGAAGGGGACACCGGGGGCGTTCCATTCGTCGCGGATGACTTTTTCGAGGTAGCGCAGGTAGCTGTCGGTGAGCTTGGCGGCGCGATTGGCGAAGAGGACGAAGTGTGGCACCGGGATGGCGAAGCCCTCGGCTTCGTTGACCTGGGTGGCATAGAGCAGCTTGAAGCTGTGCGTGCTGCGGCCCAGGGCACCGGGCGTGTTTTCAATGGCGTTGGCCAGCAGACGGTTCAGGGCACCGGTGCCGATGCGGTTCTGCGCTCCGTTGCGCACTTTTTCGATCTGCACGAAGAGCTTGCCGATGTGGTCCTTGTTCTTGGCCGAGATGGCGACGAGCGGGGCGTAATTGAGGAAGAAGAACTCGCGGCGCATCAGCTCATCCAGGAACTCGATGCGGTCTTTCTGCGGGGCATCAGGGTGGAAGAGATCCCACTTGTTCATGACGAGGATGCAGGGCTTGCGCTCCTCCAAAATGATCTGCGCGATCTTGCGGTCCTGCATCTTCGCGCCAGCGGCGCAGTCGATGACGAGCAGGCAAAGGTCCGCGCGCTTGATGCTCTGCACGCTGCGCTCCACGCTGGAGATTTCGACCACGGTGTCGAGGTGGGCGCGGCGACGGATGCCGGCGGTGTCGATGAGCTGGTATTTTTTACCGTTCCAGGTGGCCTGGATGTCGAGCGCGTCGCGCGTGGTGCCGGGGACTTCGCTGACGATGGCACGCTCCTGGCCGAGGATGGCGTTCACGAGCGAGGACTTGCCAGCATTCGGCCGACCAACGATGGCGAGCTTCAAGGGGCGGACGTTTTGGCCGGTCTTGGCGTCCTCCGTTTCGGTCGATTCCTGCAAATCGAGGCGCTCGGCGACGAGGGCCACGAGGTCATCAATGCCAAGACCGTGCGCGGCGCTGACTTCGACGGTGTCCTTAAAGCCAAACTTGCTGAACTCGCCGGCATTGAGCTTACGCTTGGGCGAATCGGCCTTGTTGCAGACGAGAATGACCGGCTTGCTGGTGCGGCGCAGCTCGCGGGCGAGGCTTTGGTCGATGGTGGTGATGCCATCGACAACATCGACGACGAACATCAGCAAATCGGCGACATCAAGGGCGATGGAGGCCTCGATCTGCACCTGGTCGGTCAAAACATCGTCCGTGCTGGCCCCGATGCCGCCGGTATCCATGATCTCAAACCACGCCGGACCACGGCGGCACTGCGCGGTGATGCGGTCCCGCGTCACCCCGGCCTGATCGTGGACGATCGAGATGGTTTTGCCAGCGAGGCGGTTGAAGAGCGCGGACTTGCCCACGTTCGGGCGTCCGACGATGGCGACGGTTTTGAGAGGGGAGGGCATGCGAGGCTACTTTTGACAGAACGGACCGAATGTACGCAGAATGAGCAGGAACAAGCCGGGCCGGGGATGGTTATGTCATGCCATCACACAGAGAATCCCGTTAATCCAGTCCCCAATCCGCTTAATCCTGCCAAAACCAGGCTCAATCCGCCCCGGCGGCCTTCAACTGCCGGACGCCGTCCGCCAGATTGATGAAACCTGAGAGCGCGGTGAAGAGGCCGGCGATGATGGTGGGCCAGATGAGCCAGGAGGGCGTCAGATCGAGCAAAATCCACAGAATGGCCGCCATCTGGGCAAAAGTGGCCACTTTGCCGGTCCAGTGGGTGTGGATGGTGAATTTGCCCGCAAAGTGGTCGATGAAGAAAGCGCCGCCGATGGAAATCAGATCACGACCGATGACCAAAACCGGAAACCACAGCGGAAAATGCTGCCGCCAGGCGGTGAAGCTGAGCAGGATGATGGCGGAAAGCATGAGCAGCTTGTCCGCCAGCGGGTCGAGGATGGCTCCGAGACGCGTGCGTTGGTTGAACCGGCGGGCGATCCAGCCGTCCAGCGCGTCGCTGAGCGAGGCGATGCCAAACACCGCCGCCGACCACAGGCGCAGGCTCTCGTTGGCCGCCCCTTCACGCACGCTGTCGCCATAGTAGATCACCAGCCCGATGAACACCGGGATGAGCAGGATGCGGACGATGGTGATCTGGGTGGCGAGGTTCAAAGGCTGTTCGAGGTTCTGTAGTCAACGTTCAAGGTTAAGCGCGGGCCAAGCAACTTTGAACTTTGAACTTTGAACTTTGAACGCATTAGAATGCCGCATGCCGCGAATCGAGCCTGTGGATCTGTTGAACGCCTACTGCGAGGGAGCCTTCCCGATGGGGGACGACGACGGCTCCATCTCGTGGTACCGGCCCAAGATGCGCGGCATCCTGCCGGTGGCGGAGTTTCATGTGCCGAGGCGGTTTGAGCGGTATTTGAAGCAGCATCCCTTCGAGCTGCGCTGGAACACGTCGTTTGGCGATGTGATTCGCGGCTGCGCCGACCGAGCGGAGACCTGGATCACGGACGCAATCATGGACACCTATGAGGAACTGCACCGCCTGGGCTTCGCGCACTGCGTGGAGGTGTGGCGGGATGGCAAACTGCGTGGAGGTGTGTATGGCGTGAGCATCGGCGGGGCGTTTTTCGGCGAGTCGATGTTCAGCCGCGAACCGCAGGCCTCGAAGGTGGCGCTCACACATCTGCAATGGCGTCTGCACCAGCGCGGCTACCTGCTGCATGACACGCAATGGACCACGCCGCACCTCGCGATGTTCGGCGGTCATGAAATCCCCTGCGCGCAGTATTTGGAACTCCTGCAGCGGGCGATTCTGCGGAAGGCGACGTTTATCTGAGGCGAAGGGCAGAGAGCTTAGCGTTGGCTTAGGTGGGTGCGAGACGGCGCGGAGGTAGGATGGGTTTGGCGACAGCTCACCCGTCTCCAAGTTCTCACATCCAGGATCAAGCCACGGCTCTCCCTGCCCAAACCGGCCTTCAAGCCCGCTGCTCCGTGTTCTCCGTCAGTCGATGACGTCCTCGACAAGGCGGGCGATGAGATGAAACGTCGCGCTCGCTGAACTCTCCCATCATGCCGTCCAAACTGATTTTCTGCCTGCTCGTGCCGCTTTGTCTCGCCTCATGCCAGGGCCTGCGGAAGAAGCCTGCCGCCTTCGAGCATCCACGCTGGCACATTGATGAGGAGCGCTGCGCTGCTGCGAAGCAGGGTAAGGTGCGCCTGGACATCTCCCTGGCGAGTCAGACCGCTCAACTCCTCAATGAGGATTCCTGCGTGCTGGTGGAGATGGACGTCTCTCCAGGGCTGCCGGGGCACGAAACACCGACTGGCGAGTTCAAGGTGAAGGAAAAACTGCCGCTCAAACGCTCCAATCTCTACGGGCAGTATGTGCGGCCGGGAACGGGCGAGGTCGTGGTGTCGCGCACCTGGGAGCATGAGGGGCCAAAGCCTGAAGGCACCGAGTATCTCGGCATCGCCATGCCGTTCTGGCTGCGGCTGACCGATGACGGCGTGGGCGTCCACGTCGGCGGTTTTGAACGCGGCCGCTGCACCAGCCATGGCTGCATCCGCTGCCCCGAGAAGCCGCAGCAGCAGTGCTGGGAACTGTGCAGGCCAGGCGTGCGAGTGAGCGTCCATCGCGAGGCGCATCCGGTGCCCTCGCGGTTGCAAGAAAGGGTCGGCGTTATCCCCCCTCGGAATTCTCTCGAATCTACCGTTAATTAAACATGAATCAGGCTCATTGCGACATGGATGCGGTATTTGCGGCAGAGTGTGACGCTGAATTATGCGACGCCATTTATCACGCCCTAAACGAAAGGGAGGCTGCAATGTCGGAATTGAATTTCGACAACTGGTCGCCTGTCTGGGTAGTGCACTGGAGTGTGTGGAGACACTACTGGATTTGGAAGATGAACGGCTTTGAGTCGCTGTGGATGGTGGATTTAGAGCAGCTTACCCAGTTTCAGCAGTGCTTGATTGAAATTGGAGATCATCGGGCAAGTGAATTTCTATCGAGGTCTTTCCAAGCTGTTGGTATTGATCGCATAGGCACTGAACATCTAGCTTTCTCCAATGACGTTCACAAACTCGCCATTGATTGGGACAAAGACGCTGAGTTGTCTTGGTGGAGAGTTGAAATGAACCTCGCGAAGTATAGTCGTGCCAAAAGGCAAGAGTTCATCCCTCTACACAATGAATTGCTTACGAGATTAAAAATCGACAAGCAACAGGCCGAAATGTAGCCCGAAAAAGATGCCAGGCACTATGCATGATCCCGTTTCCGTTTCCCGAGGAGCAGAATTGCGTGCTGGAGGCGGTGCTGGGCATGAAGTCTTGAAATTTCAGACGGAACGGCCATTGATCCTGCCCGCCATGTACAGGTTTCGTCTGCTCCTCATCTGTTTGCTCTTCGGCTGTGCCACGTCTCGGAAAATGGACATCACCCAGACCCTACCACCGCCCGCCGGCCTGCGTTCCGTGACGGCGCATGTGCAGGATGGGGCGGTGCGTTTTGCCTCGCAGCCGCCAGTCACCCTGCGCATCAGAGGAGGGCAATGCCTGCTCAAGTTCGGCGAGAACGAGGTGCGGCTGCCGATGTGGCCGTTTGCCGATGATGGCATTCCCACGGACGGTGCCTTCACCGTTGAATCCGGCGCCTATGACTTTGCCTGCTGGCAGAATGAAGCGGCCTTCGTGATCAGCATCGGCGGCAGTTTGACCGCCACGCGGGCCGAGGCCCGCTACCACTTTAGTGACTCGCGTTTGGTGCGGACCGAGCGCTTGATCAAGTCGATGGACGAACCGCTGCGCGTGGAGAGCCGGTAGCTCGCCTTGATGACGGGTTGCTTTACTCCGCCTTGCTTAGGATTGGCCAGCCAAAAATCAGAGTGTTAACGCAGCACCGCGCGGCACGGGGCGCCGTCCGCGCCTTCGAGTTTGAGGGGCAGGCAGATCAGCTCGTAGTAGCCGGGTTTGATGTCGGAGAGATTGAGGCCCTCGATCACCCAGATGCCGGCACCGAGCATGATCTGATGGGTTTCGACGCCGTCTTTGTTGAAGCCGCCGATGCTGAGGTAGTCCACGCCAACAGTCATGACGCCTAGGTCGGCGAGATACTGCGCCGCGTCGGCGCGGATGGAGACGAAGTCTTTATCGAACTCGTTCATGGACCAGCTCCGTGTCGAATTGCGGGTCTTGAAGAGCACCCGCTGACCGCTGGAGAGCCGGATCTTTTTGAGGTCGTCCGCAGTGATCTGGTCCTCGCAGTCGAGCTCGTGGACGCGGCAGCGACCGATGACGGCCTCGAAGGGCAGTTGCTCCATGGTGATGCCATCGGCGATGAAGTGGCGTGGCGCGTCCATGTGTGTGCCGGTGTGGGCGCTCATGGAGAGGTGGGTCAGATTGCACACTGCTCCGTCTTCCATGCGGTTCACGCGGGTGATCTTGCACTCGGGATCGCCGGGCCAGTGAATCATGCCGTCCCGCAGCGGTATGGAGACATCTTTCCAGGGGCGTTTCATAGGCGGTGAACGAACTCGCAAGCAGGCCGACCGCAAGGGCCACTTGTGGGTTACTTCGGCGAGACGGGGGCGGGTTCGGCCTGGGGCTGCCAGGTGAGGGTGCCGTTTTCGTCCTTGAGATAAATGACAGGGATGGACTTGCCTTTGGGGCCGTCTGGCAGCAGGCGGCCTTCGGCGTCGAAGTTGGCGATGCGGGCCTGGGCGTAGCGAATCCAGCCGAGGCGCTGTCCGGAGTCGGGATCGTAGCGATACACATCACGCCACTGCTTCGGTGTGGTGAGGCGGGGACTGACGTAGGCGGGTGCGGTGGAGCGCTCTAGGACATCGGGGAAGAGCACCTGGCTGAGCAGGGTGAGATTGAGGCCGCGCAGCATGTGACGCTCGCCCAGGGAAAGCTTGTCCGGCGGTGACATGGTGTCGATCTGGCCGGAGGCCTGCTCGACGAGGACGCCTTGCATGATGAGGCGGTGAAGCTCGGCGCGGACATCGGCGACGGCGGATGATTTGGGCGAGGCGGTGGCGAGGGCGTCGAGTTCGCGCTGGGAACCCAGGTAGAAGGGATGAAAGCTGGCGATGGCGTGCAGGACTTTTTCGATGGTCTGGCGGGCGGTGAGGCCGGTGGTGTTTTCAAGCCGGGCGTTCACGGCGGTGCGAACGGCCTCGCCAAGCTGGGAGCGGAGCCTGGCG